>NZ_JBHXMA010000012.1:186614-245031 GCF_042721035.1 Streptomyces sp. NPDC058464 | reverse complement strand
GGAAGCCAGGTAACTGGTGGAGGTGACCGGTACTAATAGGCCGAGGGCTTGTCCTCAGTTGCTCGCGTCCACTGTGTTAGTTCTGAGGCAACGACTGTGTTTTTTCCGGTCTGACTTCATAGTGTTTCGGTGGTCATAGCGTGAGGGAAACGCCCGGTTACATTCCGAACCCGGAAGCTAAGCCTTACAGCGCCGATGGTACTGCAGGGGGGACCCTGTGGGAGAGTAGGACACCGCCGAACAAATATTGAAAGGGTTGGATCTGGAACTTCGGTTCCGGGTCCAACCCTTTTTTGTTCTGCGTAACGTGTCGTTCACGTTCCGCGCCGAGCATCCCAGCATGGGTACTGCTGCAATGCTCAGGGCCGCCGGTGTCGGAGTGGGCGACGAGGTCATCGTGCCGGCCTTCGGGAACGTCGAAGTCGCCGAGGCCGTGACACTGGCCGGTGCGCTTCCGGTGTTCGCCGACATAGATCCGGTGACCTACTGCCTCGACACGTCGGCGGTGGAGGCGGCCGTAACTGCCCGTTCCGCGGCGGTGGTTGTCGTCCACCGGTTCGGGCGGTGGGCCGGCATCAGGGAGTTGCGTGCGCTGGGGCAGCGGCACGGGCTGCTGGTGCTGGAGCAGGGCGAGTCCGAGGCTCCGTACGATGAGATCGCGCAGCGGCGGCAGCGGGCCGCCTATCTCGATGCGAAGCTGCGCGGTGTGCGGACGCCCGACGGCGGTGACGGGCACACCTATCAGCAGTACGTGGTCCGGGTGCCGGGGAACGGCCGGCCCGACCGGGATGCTTTCGCTCGGGCCCTGCGGGGCAAGGGAGTTGACTGCCGGGTGCCGGTGAAGACCCCGGTGCACCGACTGCCGGAATTCCGGCGTTGTGTCTCGCTGCCGCAGACGGAGGTGGCCGCGGACGAGACACTGGCGCTCCCCGTCGACGCCTCGTTGACGAAGCGGGAGATGCAGCGGATCGTGTCCGCCTGCAATGCCCTCGGCGGACTGCTTCAGCCCGCCTTCTGAACGAGTTTGGGAACTCGGGCCTGTTCGGGGTATGATCTATTCCGTTGCGGCGGGGGAAACCTCGAAAAGGCAACAGGCCCCCATAGCTCAGTCGGCAGAGCGTCTCCATGGTAAGGAGAAGGTCAACGGTTCGATTCCGTTTGGGGGCTCCGATCGAAAGGCCTCGCCCATAAGGGCGAGGCCTTTTTCATGCCCTCTTTCCCCGTCCCCCTCAGTCCTTCTGGAGGCCGGGGACTCGCATCGCCAGGATGGCCATGTCGTCCGACGGGGCGTCCGACGCGAAGCGTTCCACCGCGCGCATGATGCGTGCGGCGACCGCGCCAGCCGTGAGACCCGTGCACGTCGTGAGGACGTCCGCGAGGCCGTCGTCGCCCAGCATGCGCGTGCCCTCCCTGCGTTCCGTCACGCCGTCCGTGACGCAGAGGAGGACGTCGCCCGGGTCGAGGGTGACCGTCTGCTCGTACAGCTCCAGGTCCTCGATGACGCCGAGGAGGGGCTGCGGCTCGGCGGCCGCCTCCACGGTGCCGTCCTGGCGCAGCCGGAGGGGGAGCGGGTGGCCGGCGCAGACCACCTTCATCTCCGCGCTGCCGTCCTCCTGGGGGCGCATCTCGCCGTACAGGAGGGTCAGGAAGCGGCTGCGGGCTCCCTCGTCCAGGATGGCCGAGTTGAGGCGCTCCAGCACGGCCGGGCCGCTGAGGCCCTCGCGGGCCAGCAGGCGGAGCGCGTGCCGGGCGAGGCCGGTCACGGCGGCCGCGTTCGGGCCCGTACCGCAGACGTCGCCGATGGCGAAGCCGTACGCGTTGTCGGAGATCGGGAAGACGTCGTAGAAGTCGCCGCCGACCTCGTTGCCCTCGCCGGCCGCGCGGTAGATGACCTCGACCTCCATGCCCTCGATGTGCGGGGTGCCCGGGGGCAGGAGGCTGCGCTGGAGGGCCTGGCTGATGGCCGTGCGCTCCGAGTACAGGCGGGCGTTGTCCAGGGCCAGGGCGGCCCGGCGGGAGAGGTCCTCGGCCAGTTCGAGGATCTCCTGGCGGAAGTGCTCGTCGGTGGGCTTGCCGAGGGTGAGCATGCCGATGACGCGGTTGCGGGCGACCAGGGGGAGGACCACGGTCTCGCCGCCCACGGCGGAGGCCGTGGCGAGTGTCGGGCCGATGCCGGAGGAGACCTGGCGGGTGGGGCCGCCGGTCAGGCCGAGGCTGCGCATGGAGCTGCGCAGGGCGGCCTGGTGGGCGTGCTCGCCGGGGGCGGTCCAGATGCGGGCGCCGGGCGTGGGTACCGGGTCCGGCGGGGGCACCTTGGAGAGCAACGACTTGATGCCGTCGATGAGTTCCTCGTCCTCGTGCAGGACGTACGACAGGTACGGGTCGGAGGCCTGGTCGGCGATGGTGTAGACAGCGCACCAGGTGGCGAGGGTCGGGACCGTCATCTGGGCCATCAGGGCGAGGGTCTGGTCCCGGTCCAGGGTGCCGGCGAGCAGGTCGGAGGCCTCGACGAGGAAGCTGAGCGAGCCGCGGCGCAGCCGCTCCAGCTCGCCCAGGCGGGCCGACTCGACGGCCAGGGCGATGCGGTCGGCGGCGAACTGGAGGCGCAGCGCCTCCTCGTTGGAGTATCTGTCCGGTGCCTCGGCGGCGACGCCCAGGGAGCCGGTCAGGCGGCCCTCGACCTTCAGCGGCACGGTGACGACCGATCGCATGCCGGTGCCGGCCAGGAGGGGGACCGCGCCCGGAACGGCCGCCAGATCGTCGTGTACGGCCGGCATACGGGCCGATCCGTAGCGGCCGGGGCCGGCTTCCACGGGCACGCGCGCGAAGCGCTGACGGGCGGACGGGAGCCCGGTGGAGGCGCGGACCTCCAGCTCGGTCTCGTCGTCGGTGGCGAGGAGCAGGAACGCGGAGTCGCCGTCGAGCATGTCCCGGGCGCGCTCGACCGTGCGCTGGAGGAGGCCGTCGAGGTCGTCCGGGGCCGGGGAGCCGATGAACACCTCGAAGGGGTCGCTGCTCTGGCCGTCGGAGGCGCCGCCGGCGTCGGAGGCGGGCACGCGCAACGGGGTCTGCAGGACGGCCCGTTCGTGGTCGCGGACGAGCAGGCAGACCGTGGAGGGCTCGCCGCCGGTGTCGCGGACTCTCAGGTGCGAGGCGTAGACGGGGGTCACGCGGCCGTCGGCGCCGCGGATGCCGTAGCTGCCCTCCCAGCGGGAGAGCTGGAGGGCCTCGGCGATCCCGGTGCCGGTGCCGGGGGTGTGCGGCCAGGCGGCGAGGTCGGTGAGGGGCTTGCCGGTGACCTCGCCCGAGGTGTGGCCGAAGATCTCCTCGGCGTCCTCGTTCCAGGCCGAGATGGAGCCCTTGCGGTCGATCTGGACGACCGCGACCCGGACCCGGCCGTCGGCGAGCGGCAGCAGGTCGGCCGGGAGGGACGGTCCCGCGGCGCGGGTGCCCACCGGGCGTTCGGGGAGATCGAGCTGGAACCAGACATTTTTGTGCGTGGACGTGTATTCGACACCCCAGCGGGTGGCGAGGGCCGCGCAGAGCTGGAGTCCGCGGCCGCCCTCGCGGTCGGGGCTGCCCATGTTGACGGGGGAGCCCTGGAGCGGGACCTCGCGTTCCGGGTAGCGGTCGGAGACCTCGATGCGCACCCCGTCGTCCGTGCGCAGGCACAGCACGTCGGCGTGGGTGCCGGCGTGCACCACCGCGTTGGTCACCAGTTCGCTGGTGAGGACCACGGCGTCGTCGACGACGTCCGCGAAGCCCCAGCCCTGGAGCGTGTCGCGGACGAAGGACCGGGCGGTCGCGACCGATCGCCCGACGGGCTCGAAGCTGGCGGCCGCGCGCGCGGTGATCACAGAACTCCCCGTCCGGGTCTCGACATGCGGGCCTGCCTGGCCGGGCTGGTGCCGTTGGTGCGGCATGCGCTCGCCCGTGGGCCGTGGCTCCGGGTTGTGTCCCCCGGGGATCACTCCGGTGGTCATGGTCTGCGGCCGCCCCTCCGAATGCCCGCTCGTTCTCGTGCCACCGCCCAGGCCGGACGGACCGGTGCGGCTGGACAGCCGCATGCAAGGTTACTTACCTTCGCCGTCCGAGCGGATGCCGGTCGCCAGTGTTTACGCCCCCAGGGTGTGCGGACGATGTGCGAAGCTGCCGAACTGTTATGGCCTGGTTCGGCCAGGGTGAAACACTGGGCAAGCTTCTGATGAAGGTCCGGTCAGCCTGAGTGCATTCCGTGTACGGCGGGCAACAGCCCCTGGTGTGGCCGGTTCTCGTCTGGCAGAACTACGCAGCAGTAACTGGTACGCCGAAGTAAGCGGTACGCCGAGTATGGCGGTGTCCGAGCACAGCAGTAACGGTCGACCCCTGCGGGAGGGACACAGTGGAGTCTGGCGCAGCGGCGCGGGGCACTAAGGCGCGCGCGAAGGGCGGACCGTCCCTGAGCAGGCAGCGGGGCGGTGACGGGACCACCGCGGTGGACACGGCGTCCCTGAACCGGTTGCTGGTGGCGCTCGTGGCGATGCGGGACGGCAACTTCCGCAAGCGGCTCACGGTGTCCGGGGACGGCGTGATGTCGGAGATCGCGGCGGTCTTCAACGAGGTGGCCGACCGAAATCTCCACCTCACGGGTGAGCTGTCGCGGGTACGACGTGTCGTCGGACGTGAGGGAAAGCTCACGGAACGGCTGGAGACGGGCGCCTGCGAGGGCTCCTGGGCGGCTGCCATCGACAACTCCAACGCGCTCGTCGACGACCTGGTGCGGCCGGTCTCCGAAGTGGGCCGGGTGCTCACGGCGGTGGCCGAGGGCGATCTGTCGCCGCGCATGGAGCTGCGGTCGCCGTCGGCGGACGGGGCCGGGCATCCGCTGCGCGGTGAGTTCCTGAAGGTCGGGCGGACCGTCAACAACCTGGTCGACCAGCTGTCGACGTTCACCGACGAGGTCACGCGCGTGGCCAGCGAGGTGGGCACCGAGGGCAAGTTGGGCGGGCAGGCCCGAGTGCGAGGTATGTCTGGTTCGTGGCGAGACCTCACGGACTCGGTGAACACGATGGCGTACCGGCTGACCGCGCAGGTGCGGGACATCGCGCTGGTGACGACGGCGGTCGCCAAGGGTGATCTGTCGCGGAAGGTCACGGTTCAGGTCGCCGGCGAGATGCTGGAGCTGAAGGAAACCGTCAACACGATGGTGGACCAGCTGTCGGCGTTCTCCTCCGAGGTGACCCGGGTCGCCCGCGAGGTGGGCACCGACGGCATCCTGGGCGGCCAGGCGAACGTGCCCGGTGTCGCCGGTACGTGGAAGGAACTCACCGACTCCGTCAACACCATGGCGGGCAACCTGACGGCGCAGGTCCGCGGGATCTCCGAGGTGACCACGGCGGTCGCCAACGGTGACCTGTCGCGCAAGGTGACCGTCCCGGCCCGTGGTGAGGTCGCGCAGCTCGCCGAGACGATCAACCAGATGACCGAGACGCTGCGGATCTTCGCGGACGAGGTCACCCGCGTGGCCAACGAGGTCGGTGGCGAGGGGCGGCTCGGCGGGCAGGCGAACGTGCCGGGCGCGGCGGGTACCTGGAAGGACCTGACGGACTCCGTCAACACGGTCTTCCGGAACCTGACCACCCAGGTGCGCGACATCGCCGCCGTGACGACGGCCGTGGCCAACGGTGATCTGTCGCAGAAGGTCACGGTCGACGTGGCCGGCGAGATGCTGGAGTTGAAGAACACCGTCAACGGCATGGTTGATCAACTGTCGTCGTTCGGTGCCGAGGTCACCCGCGTGGCCCGGGAGATCGGTGTCGAGGGTGAGCTGGGCGGTCAGGCGCAGGTGCCCGGAGCCGCCGGTACCTGGAAGGACTTGACGGACTCCGTCAACACTGCATTCCGCAACCTCACCGGCCAGGTCCGCAACATCGCCCAGGTGACGACGGCGGTGGCCAACGGCGACCTGTCGCAGAAGGTCACGGTCGACGTCTCCGGCGAGATGCTGAAGCTGAAGAACACCGTGAACACGATGGTGGACCAGCTGTCGAGTTTCGCCGACCAGGTGACGCGGATGGCCAGGGACGTGGGCACCGAGGGCCGGCTGGGCGGTCAGGCGCGCGTGGACGGCGTCTCGGGCACCTGGAAGGAGCTGACGGACTCCGTCAACTTCATGGCGGGCAACCTGACCTCGCAGGTGCGGCAGATCGCCCAGGTGACGACGGCGGTGGCGCGGGGCGACCTGTCCCAGAAGATCGACGTCGACGCGCGCGGCGAGATCCTCGAGCTGAAGAACACGATCAACACGATGGTCGATCAACTGTCCGCCTTCGCCGACCAGGTCACCAAGGTGGCCCGTGAGGTGGGTACGGAAGGACGGCTGGGCGGTCAGGCGCAGGTGCCCGGTGTGGCCGGTGTGTGGCGGGACCTGACGGACTCCGTGAACGGCATGGCCGGCAACCTGACGGCCCAGGTGCGCAACATCGCCCAGGTCGCCACCGCGGTGGCGCGCGGTGACCTCTCCCAGAAGATCACCGTGGACGCGCGCGGTGAGATCCAGGAGCTGAAGAACACCCTGAACACGATGGTCGACCAGCTGTCGTCGTTCGCCCAGGAGGTCACGCGTGTGGCGCGCGAGGTGGGCACCGAGGGCATCCTCGGCGGCCAGGCCGAGGTGCAGGGGGTCGCGGGCACCTGGAAGGACCTCACCCAGTCCGTCAACTTCATGGCGAACAACCTGACCATCCAGGTGCGCAACATCGCCGAGGTCACGACCGCGGTCGCCAAGGGCGACCTGTCGAAGAAGATCACTGTTGACGCGAAGGGCGAGATCCTCGAACTCGTCACGACGGTCAACACCATGGTCGACCAGCTGTCGAGTTTCGCCGAGCAGGTGACCCGGGTGGCCCGTGAGGTGGGCACCGAGGGCATCCTGGGCGGCCAGGCGCACGTTCCGGGTATCACGGGTATCTGGAAGGACCTCAGCAACAACGTGAACCTGATGGCCAACAACCTGACCACGCAGGTGCGGAACATCTCCCAGGTCTCGGCGGCGGTCGCCAACGGCGACCTGACGCGGCTGGTCACCATCGAGGCGAGCGGTGAGGTGGCCCAGCTCGCCGACACCATCAACCAGATGGTGAGGACGCTGAGTTCGTTCGCCGACCAGGTCACCAAGGTGGCCCGTGAGGTGGGTACGGACGGCATCCTGGGCGGCCAGGCGCACGTGCCGGGTGTGGCGGGGACGTGGAAGGACCTCACCGAGTCGGTGAACCAGATGGCGTCCAACCTGACCGGCCAGGTGCGCAACATCGCGATGGTCACCACGGCCATCGCGAAGGGCGACCTGACCAAGAAGATCGACATTGACGCCCGTGGTGAGATCCTCGAACTCAAGACGACGATCAACACGATGGTCGACCAGCTGTCGAGTTTCGCCGAGGAGGTCACCCGGGTCGCCCGCGAGGTGGGCACCGAGGGGCAGCTGGGCGGCCAGGCACGCGTGCGTGACGTCGACGGCACCTGGCGGGACCTCACCGAGTCCGTGAACGAGATGGCCGGGAACCTGACCCGGCAGGTGCGTGCCATCGCGCGGGTGGCGACCGCGGTGACCCGCGGCGACCTGAACCTGAAGATCGACGTGGACGCGGCCGGCGAGATCCAGGAACTCCAGGACTACATCAACAAGATGATCGCCAACCTGCGCGACACCACGGTCGCCAACCAGGAGCAGGACTGGCTCAAGGGCAACCTGGCGCGTATCTCCGCGCTGATGCAGGGCCGCCGCGACCTGGCGGACGTGGCCTCGCTGATCATGAGCGAGCTGACGCCGGTGGTCTCCGCGCAGCACGGCGCGTTCTTCTTCGGGATGCCCCTGGTCGACGGCAAGGACGCGAACGCCGAGGCCGAGGACGCCTACGAGCTGCGGATGCTCGGGTCGTACGGCTACTCGATGGGCTCCATGCCGACGTCGTTCCGGCCCGGCGAGGCCCTGATCGGCACGGCGGCCAAGGAGAAGCGCACGATCCTGGTGGACAAGGCGCCCACCGGCTATCTGAAGATCTCCTCCGGGCTCGGCGAGGCTCCGCCGGCGCAGGTGATCGTGCTGCCGGTGCTGTTCGAGGGCAAGGTGCTCGGCGTGATCGAGCTGGCGTCGTTCACGCCGTTCACGCAGATCCAGAAGGACTTCCTCAACCAGATCGCCGAGATGATCGCGACCAGCGTCAACACCATCTCCGTCAACACCAAGACCGAGGTGCTGCTGAAGCAGTCGCAGGAGCTGACCGAGCAGCTCCAGGAGCGGTCGGCCGAGCTGGAGAACCGGCAGAAGGCCCTCCAGGCGTCCAACGCCGAACTGGAGGAGAAGGCCGAGCTGCTGGCGCAGCAGAACCGGGACATCGAGGTGAAGAACACCGAGATCGAGGAGGCCCGGCAGGTCCTGGAGGAGCGAGCCGAGCAACTCGCCGTCTCCATGCGCTACAAGAGCGAGTTCCTCGCCAACATGTCGCACGAGCTGCGCACCCCGCTCAACTCGTTGCTGATCCTGGCCAAGCTGCTCGCCGACAACGCCGAGGGCAACCTCTCGCCGAAGCAGGTGGAGTTCGCCGAGACCATCCACGGCGCAGGCTCCGACCTGCTCCAGCTGATCAACGACATCCTCGACCTGTCGAAGGTCGAGGCGGGCAAGATGGACGTCTCCCCGACGCGTATCGCGCTCGTCCAGCTCGTGGACTACGTGGAGGCCACCTTCCGGCCGCTGACCGCGGAGAAGGGCCTCGACCTGTCGGTCCGGGTCTCGCCGGAGCTGCCCGCCACCCTGCACACCGACGAACAGCGGCTCCTTCAGGTGCTGCGCAACCTGCTGTCGAACGCGGTGAAGTTCACCGACTCCGGTTCGGTGGAGCTGGTGATCCGGCCGGCCGGCAGCGCGGTGCCGGTGGGGATCAGGGAACAGCTCCTGGAGGCCGGTTCGCTCAGTGATCCGGACGCGCCGCTGATCGCGTTCTCGGTGACCGACACCGGCATCGGCATCGCGGCCAGCAAGATGCGGGTGATCTTCGAGGCGTTCAAGCAGGCCGACGGCACGACCAGCCGCAAGTACGGCGGTACGGGCCTCGGACTGTCGATCTCGCGGGAGATCGCGCAGTTGCTCGGCGGTGAGATCCACGCGCAGAGCGAGCCGGGCCGCGGCTCCACGTTCACGCTGTACCTGCCGCTGCACCCCAGTGAGCTGCCGCCGCAGGGCTACCAGCAGTCCATGCCCGCGCTGGAGGCCGGCGACCTGGTGGCCTCCCAGAACCACGGCCGGGAGCTGTCCGGCGCGGAGATCGAGACGCCGGCCGAGGTGAAGTCGTACCAGGAGACCCAGAACGGCGCCGCAGCGCTCTTCCGGCGCCGGCGCCGCGGGGCTCCGGTGGCCGAGGCCTGGCCGGTGCTGGCCGAGCAGGAGGCGATGTCGCCGCAGCCGCGCCGGGGCATGCGGTTCGGCGGCGAGAAGGTGCTGATCGTCGACGACGACATCCGCAACGTCTTCGCGCTCACCAGCGTCCTGGAGCAGCACGGCCTGTCGGTGCTGTACGCCGAGAACGGCCGGGAGGGCATCGAGGTCCTGGAACAGCACGACGACGTCGCGGTCGTCCTGATGGACATCATGATGCCCGAGATGGACGGCTACGCGACCACCTCGGCGATCCGCCGGATGCCGCAGTTCGCCGGGCTGCCGATCATCGCGCTCACCGCGAAGGCGATGAAGGGCGACCGGGAGAAGGCCATCGAGTCGGGCGCCTCCGACTACGTCACCAAGCCGGTCGACCCCGATCACCTTCTGGCGGTGATGGAGCAGTGGATGCGCGAGGAGTGACCGGAACGGCCCTGTGTGATGTGAACGTTTCGGGAACCTTCCGTGTGCACGGGGAGTTGCTGACTCACGGTGGCGGAGCCCGTGTAGAAGTGCGGGATTGGGGGAACCTTCTGGTCTCCGGCTGCGTTTCTGCTACGTGCACAGTGACATCGCGGTGACAGGGTGTGGCGACAGGCGGGGTGCGGCTACCATGACCGGCACAAGGACGGGCGGCGAAAGGGAGTCGTCCCCTGGGGCGGCGCCCGGTGCACATCCGGGGCGAGGAGGGCGGGCCATGGTGCAGAAGGCCAAGATCCTCCTGGTCGATGACCGGCCGGAGAATCTGCTGGCGCTGGAGGCCATCCTCTCTGCGCTCGATCAGACACTGGTGCGGGCATCGTCCGGGGAGGAAGCGCTCAAGGCACTGCTCACGGACGACTTCGCGGTCATTCTGTTGGACGTGCAGATGCCGGGCATGGACGGTTTCGAGACCGCGGCGCACATCAAGCGGCGGGAGCGGACCCGGGACATCCCGATCATCTTCCTCACGGCCATCAACCACGGTCCGCACCACACCTTCCGGGGCTACGCCGCGGGCGCGGTCGACTACATCTCCAAGCCCTTCGACCCGTGGGTGCTGCGCGCCAAGGTCTCGGTCTTCGTCGAGCTGTACATGAAGAACTGCCAGCTGCGTGAGCAGGCGGCGCTGCTGCGGCTCCAGTTGGAGGGCGGCGGCAAGGGCGCGGTCGCCGGCAAGGAGTCCGCGGGGCTGCTCGCCGAGCTGTCCGCCCGGCTCGCGGCCGTCGAGGAGCAGGCCGAGGCGCTCTCCAAGCAGCTGGACGACGAGTCCGCGGACGCGGCCGCGGTGGCCACGGCGGCTCATCTGGAGCGCAAACTCACCGGTCTGCGCCGGGCGCTCGACGCCCTGGAACCGGGCACGAGCGGTGGCACGGCAGCGTTGCCGTCGCAGAACTGACCGCGACGGCGGACACAGTTGCCCATGAGCGCGCGTCAGTTTCGTGCCTTGGCAAAGGCGACACGAACGGGTGAAGCAGCGGGCACGCGTGTCCCCTGCCGTCTCCCCCGGTAACCTCACACCCATGGCCTCACGTCCCTCGGCAGCCAAGAAGCAGCCCGCGAAGAAGGCCGCTCCCTCGAAGGCTCCGGTGAAGAAGGCCGCCGCGCAGAAAGCCCCGGCCAAGAAGGCGCCCGCCAAGAGGGGCGCGGCGAAGAAGTCCGCGCCGGCACCCAAGCCGGCGCCCAGCCCCACCGGGGGCGTGTACCGCCTGGTGCGCGCCCTCTGGCTCGGCGTCGCGCACGCCGTCGGCGCCGTCTTCCGCGGCATAGGACAGGGAGCCAAGAACCTGGACCCCGCGCACCGCAAGGACGGCGTGGCCCTTCTGCTGCTCGGCACCGCCCTGATCGTCGCCGCCGGCACCTGGGCCGACCTGCGCGGTCCGGTCGGCGACCTGGTCGAGATCCTCGTCACCGGCGCCTTCGGCCGTCTCGACCTGCTGGTGCCGATACTGCTCGCGATGATCGCCGTGCGGTTCATGCGCCACCCCGAGCAGACGGAGGCCAACGGCCGGATCGTGATCGGCCTGTCCTCGCTGGTCATCGGAGTGCTCGGCCAGGTCCACATCGCCTGCGGATCGCCCGCCCGCAGCGACGGCATGCAGGGCATAAGGGACGCCGGCGGCCTCATCGGCTGGGCGGCGGCGACCCCGCTGACGTACACCATGACCGAGGTCCTCGCCGTACCCCTGCTGGTGCTGCTCACGATCTTCGGACTGCTCGTCGTCACCGCGACCCCGGTGAACGCCATCCCGCAGCGGCTGCGGGCGCTCGGCGTGCGCCTCGGGCTGCTGCACGACCCCGAACCCGACGAGTACCCGGAGTACGGCGAGGACGACGAGCGCTACGACGAGCAGTGGCGCCAGGCGCTGCCCCCGCGCTCCCGCAGGCGCCCCGGCGCCCCCCAGGAGTACGACCCCGACGGCGCCGAGCAGGAGGCCCTCGCCAAGCGCCGGGGCCGCCCGCGGCGCTCCGCCGTGCCGCAGCCCGAGCTGGGCCGCCGGATGGACGCCGTGGACGTCGCGGCGGCCGCCGCGGCCGCGCTCGACGGCGCCGTCCTGCACGGCATGCCGCCCTCCCCGCTCGTCGCCGACCTCACCCAGGGCGTCAGCGTCGGCGACCGCGAGGACACCACGCCGACCCCTGTGCCGGCGCCGAGCCCGAGTCCGAGTCCGGTGCCGGCCGCGCGGCCCAAGCAGGAGCGGCTCAAGGTCGAACCGGTCGTCGCGGACCTGACCAAACCGGCGCCCGAGGAGCCCCGCGACCTGCCGCCGCGCGCCGAGCAGCTCCAGCTCTCCGGCGACATCACCTACTCGCTGCCGTCCCTCGACCTGCTCACCCGCGGCGGCCCCGGCAAGGCGCGCAGCGAGGCCAACGACCGGGTGGTCGCCTCGCTCACCAACGTCTTCTCGGAGTTCAAGGTCGACGCGGCCGTCACCGGCTTCACCCGCGGCCCGACGGTCACCCGCTACGAGGTCGAACTCGGCCCGGCCGTGAAGGTCGAGCGGATCACCGCGCTGACCAAGAACATCGCGTATGCCGTCGCCAGCCCGGACGTGCGGATCATCAGCCCGATCCCCGGCAAGTCCGCGGTCGGCATCGAGATCCCCAACACCGACCGCGAGATGGTCAACCTCGGGGACGTGCTGCGGCTCGCCGAGTCCGCCGAGGACGACGACCCGATGCTGGTCGCCTTCGGCAAGGACGTCGAGGGCGGCTACGTCATGCACTCGCTGGCGAAGATGCCGCACATGCTCGTCGCCGGCGCCACCGGCTCCGGCAAGTCGTCCTGCATCAACTGCCTGATCACCTCGGTGATGATGCGGGCGACCCCGGAGGACGTGCGGATGGTCCTCGTCGACCCCAAGCGGGTCGAGCTGACCGCCTACGAGGGCATCCCGCACCTGATCACGCCGATCATCACCAACCCGAAGCGGGCCGCCGAGGCGCTCCAGTGGGTCGTCCGCGAGATGGACCTGCGCTACGACGACCTGGCCGCGTTCGGGTACCGGCACATCGACGACTTCAACAAGGCCATCCGCGACGGCAAGCTCAAGACGCCCGAGGGCAGCGAGCGCGAGCTCCATCCGTACCCGTACCTGCTGGTGATCGTCGACGAGCTCGCCGACCTGATGATGGTCGCCCCGCGCGACGTCGAGGACTCGATCGTGCGCATCACGCAGCTCGCGCGCGCGGCCGGCATCCACCTGGTGCTCGCCACCCAGCGACCCTCGGTCGACGTGGTCACCGGTCTCATCAAGGCGAACGTGCCCTCCCGGCTCGCCTTCGCCACCTCCTCGCTCGCCGACAGCCGCGTCATCCTCGACCAGCCCGGCGCCGAGAAACTCATCGGCAAGGGCGACGGCCTCTTCCTGCCGATGGGGGCGAACAAGCCGACCCGCATGCAGGGCGCGTTCGTCACCGAGGAGGAGGTCGCGGTGATCGTCCAGCACTGCAAGGACCAGATGACGCCGGTCTTCCGGGACGACGTCGTGGTGGGCACCAAGCAGAAGAAGGAGATCGACGAGGACATCGGCGACGACCTCGACCTGCTGTGCCAGGCGGCCGAACTGGTCGTCTCCACGCAGTTCGGCTCCACGTCCATGCTCCAGCGCAAGCTGCGCGTCGGCTTCGCCAAGGCCGGCCGGCTCATGGACCTCATGGAGTCGCGCGGCGTGGTCGGGCCGAGCGAGGGGTCCAAGGCGCGTGACGTTCTGGTGAAACCCGATGAGCTGGATGGGGTGCTTGCTGTGATCCGCGGGGAGTCCGCGGGGTAGGTGTATCCCAGGGCCACGGGTGCCTGTACACCGGGCGGAGTCATTGTCGTGATCCACCCGTTAGGGATCGTCGGGCAACCGTTTCCCTTTGACGCACGTCAAGTTGAGCGAGAGGAAAGGTGTGTACTCCATCCTGGGGCGCACACCTGACCCGTCATCGGGATGTCCGGCCATACCGATGGCGTACAAAGTCGTACCGCCCGGTTGCCTCACCCTTTCGCACCCCCCCTAGACTGAACCTCCAGCACAGGTGGCTACACGCTCGAAAGGCGCCCCCGTGTCCATCGGCAGCAACTCCCCTGAGGACGAGCGTCCGTTCTCAGACGTGTCCGAGGAAAACCGCCCCTCCGTAGGCCGAGCCCTCAAACAGGCCCGCATCGCCGCCGGGCTGACCGTCGACGACATCAGCGGGAGCACCCGGGTCCGTATCGCGATCGTGCACGCGATCGAGGCCGACGACTTCGCCCCCTGCGGCGGCGACGTCTACGCCCGCGGGCACATCCGGACCCTGGCCAAGGCCGTCGGCCTCGACCCCGAGCCGCTGCTCGCGCAGTTCGCGGCGGAGCACGGTGGTGGGCGGCCCGCGCCGACGCCCGCCGCACCGTTGTTCGAGGCGGAACGCATCCGTCCCGAGCGGCGCGGACCCAACTGGACGGCGGCCATGGTCGCCGCGATCGTCGTCGTGATCGGTTTCGTCGGCTTCACCGCCTTCAAGGGCGGCGACGGCGACGACGCCAAGCAGTCGGTCGCCGAGGGCCCCGCCCCGTCGACCAGCAAGCCGGTCTCGCCGACCCCGAAGGAGAGCAAGCCCGACAAGACCCCCGAGCCCTCCGACAGTGCGATCGCCGCCGCGCCCCAGGACAAGGTCACCGTCCAGGTCAGCGCGGTCAACGGACGCAGCTGGATCTCGGCCAAGGACCACAACGGCCGGATGCTCTTCGACGGGCTCCTGAAGAAGGGCGACTCCAAGACCTTCCAGGACAGCTCCAAGATCAACCTGATCCTGGGCGACGCCGGAGCCATCCAGCTCTACGTCAACGGCAAGAAGATCGAGGACCAGTTCCAGCCCGGCGCGGTGGAGCGTCTGACGTACACCAAGGGCGACCCGGAAGTCGGATAACCGTTCGGATCACGCACGTACACAAGGGGTTGGCCATGATCGGCCAGCCCCTTCGACGTGGGCTGTCAGTGAGACAAAGTAGTCTTGAGCCCATGCCTGAACGCCGTACCGTCGCACTTGTCACTCTCGGCTGCGCCCGTAACGAGGTGGACTCGGAGGAGCTCGCAGGCCGTTTGGAGGCGGACGGCTGGCAGCTCGTCGAGGACGCCTCGGCCGCCGACGTCGCCGTGGTCAACACCTGCGGCTTCGTCGAGGCCGCCAAGAAGGACTCCGTCGACGCCCTCCTCGAGGCCAACGATCTCAAGGGGCACGGCAGAACCCAGGCCGTCGTGGCGGTGGGCTGCATGGCCGAGCGGTACGGCAAGGAACTCGCCGAGGCGCTGCCCGAGGCGGACGGCGTGCTCGGCTTCGACGACTACGCCGACATCTCCGACCGGCTGCAGACCATCCTCAACGGCGGCATCCACGCCTCGCACACCCCGCGCGACCGGCGCAAGCTGCTGCCCATCAGCCCCGCCGAGCGGCAGGACTCGGCCGCCGAGGTGGCTCTCCCGGGACACGGACCGACCGACCTCCCGGAGGGCGTCGCGCCCGCCTCCGGCCCGCGTGCGCCCCTGCGTCGCCGCCTGGACGGGTCCCCGGTGGCCTCGGTCAAGCTCGCCTCCGGCTGCGACCGGCGCTGCTCCTTCTGCGCCATCCCGTCCTTCCGCGGCTCCTTCATCTCACGCCGGCCCAGCGACGTGCTGAACGAGACCCGATGGCTGGCCGAACAGGGCGTGACGGAGATCATGCTGGTCTCCGAGAACAACACCTCCTACGGCAAGGACCTGGGCGACATCCGCCTCCTGGAGTCCCTGCTGCCGGAGCTGGCCGAGGTGGACGGCATCGAGCGGGTGCGCGTCAGCTACCTTCAGCCCGCCGAGATGCGCCCCGGCCTGGTCGACGTGCTGACCTCCACCCCGAAGGTCGTCCCGTACTTCGACCTGTCCTTCCAGCACTCCGCGCCCGGCGTGCTGCGGGCGATGCGCCGCTTCGGCGACACCGACCGCTTCCTGGAGCTGCTCGACACCATCCGCGGCAAGGCTCCGCAGGCCGGCGTCCGCTCCAACTTCATCGTCGGCTTCCCCGGCGAGTCCGAGTCCGACCTGGCCGAGCTGGAGCGCTTCCTGAACGGCGCGCGGCTGGACGCCATCGGCGTCTTCGGGTACTCCGACGAGGAGGGCACCGAGGCGGCGACGTACGAGAACAAGCTCGCCGAGGAGGTCGTCGCCGACCGCCTCGCGCACATCTCCCGGCTCGCCGAGGAGCTCGTCTCGCAGCGGGCCGAGGAACGCGTCGGCGAGACCGTGCACGTCCTCGTGGAGTCCGTGGACGACGAGGACGGCGTCTACGGCCGCGCGGCCCACCAGGCGCCCGAGACGGACGGACAGGTACTGCTCACGAGCGGCGCGGGTCTGTCCGTGGGTCGTATGGTCGAGGCGAAGGTGGTCGGTACGGAAGGTGTCGACCTGGTGGCCGAGCCGCTGCAGGGCTCGCCCGCATGGAGTGAGGAGGCCGGCAGATGACCGGAGTCCCGGCGTCCGCCGCGGGCGGCTCCCCCGGCGCGCACGGCGTCCCGGGCTCCGCCGCCACCTCCGGTGCCGCCCCGGGTTCCGGTTCCCGTGATTCCGGTGCTCACGGCAACGGTGCTCACGGCAACGGTTCCCATGACGGCGAGCGGCCGGTGCGCGGCGGGAAGATCGCCGCTGCCGCCGTCAACCAGGCGAGCCTGTGGAACGTCGCCAATCTGCTGACCATGCTCCGGCTGGTCCTGGTGCCCGGCTTCGTCGCCCTGATGCTGGCCGGCGGCGGATACGACCCGGCGTGGCGCTCGCTCGCCTGGGCGGCCTTCGCCATCGCCATGATCACCGACCTGTTCGACGGGCATCTGGCACGCACCTACAACCTGGTCACCGACTTCGGGAAGATCGCCGACCCCATCGCCGACAAGGCGATCATGGGAGCGGCGCTGATCTGTCTCTCCGGGCTGGGCGATCTGCCCTGGTGGGTGACGATCGTGATCCTCGCCCGGGAACTCGGCATCACGCTGATGCGTTTCGTGGTCATCCGCTACGGCGTGATCCCGGCCAGCCGCGGCGGCAAGCTCAAGACGCTCACCCAGGGCGTGGCCGTGGGGATGTACGTGCTGGCACTGACGGGGTGGCTGGCCACCCTGAGGTTCTGGGTGATGGCCGCGGCCGTCGTGCTGACCGTCGTCACCGGCCTCGACTATGTGAGACAAGCCATTGTGCTGCGGCGGCAGGGAATCGCCGAGCGCGCAGCAGCGTTGGAGGAGACGGAAGCGTGAGTTCCACGGCCGCCGAACTGGTGCGACTACTGACGGTGAGAGGGCAGACCCTCGCTGTCGCCGAGTCGCTGACCGGCGGCCTGGTTGCGGCGGAGATCACGACGGTCCCGGGGGCGTCCAAGGCGTTCCGGGGCTCCGTCACCGCCTACGCCACCGAGCTGAAGCACGACCTGCTGGACGTCGACGCCACCCTGCTGGCCCAGCACGGAGCGGTGGATCCGCAGGTCGCGGCCCAGATGGCCGCCGGAGTACGCAAGGCGCTGGGCGCCGACTGGGGCCTCGCGACCACCGGAGTCGCCGGCCCGGAACCACAGGACGGCCGGCCGGTCGGGACGGTTTTCGTGGCCGTGGACGGGCCGTTCGGCCCTGGTTCCGGTTCTGCCGCTGGCGGAAAAGTGGAGGCCCTGCGGTTGAACGGCGACCGCGCGGAAATTCGTAGAGAGAGTGTACGGAGCGTACTCGCACTCCTTCTGAGGGAGCTTGCGAGCGAACAGACCGGGAATGAGCGGACACAGGATACGGAACAGAACGGGGGGTTTTGATGTTTGCAGCCCTGAGTGAACACGACATCGCTCCCCGCACGGCCGCGGCGCAAGGCGGTACGGTGGGGCGTGAAGGATGCGGCTACGCGGTCCGAGGAGGGAGCCACCGATGATTCTGCTCCGTCGCCTGCTGGGTGACGTGCTGCGTCGGCAGCGCCAGCGCCAGGGCCGTACTCTGCGCGAAGTCTCCTCGTCCGCCCGAGTCTCACTCGGCTATCTCTCCGAGGTGGAGCGGGGGCAGAAGGAGGCTTCCTCCGAACTGCTCGCCGCCATCTGCGACGCGCTGGACGTACGGATGTCCGAGCTCATGCGAGAAGTGAGCGACGAGCTCGCCCTCGCCGAGCTGGCCCAGTCCGCCCGGGCCACCGAGCCCGTGCCCACGCCGGTTCGCCCGATGCTGGGTACCGTCTCGGTGACCGGTGTGCCACCGGAACGGGTGACCATCAAGGCGCCCGCCGAGGCGGTGGACGTGGTCGCCGCGTGACGCCTGCGCGGGTGTAGACCGACGCGGCGCCGACCTGGCGTCGAAGAAGTGCGCGAGGCCCTGGCCGGGGCCTTCCCAGGGAGACCTGGGGAGGTGCGGCCGGGGCTTTCGTGCGTCTGCGGACTTTCTGCCGATTTATCCGCGGATTGTCTGCGGACCGTATGCGTCCATTTGCCGGTGTCCGGTGGTCCGGTCATGGTGGAGGGACGTGGCAGGGGGCGAACGACCGGAGAGGGAACGCATGTACGTCGTGAAGAGCCCGCTGTCCGACGCGGACCTGAAGACCGTGGCGGAGGCGCTGCAGGGCGCCCTCGTCGACCTGGTGGATCTGGCGCTGGCCGCCAAACAGGTCCACTGGAACGTGGTCGGGCCCCGCTTCCGTACCGTCCACCTCCAGCTCGACGAGGTCGTGGACACGGCCCGGGCGCACTCCGACACGGTCGCGGAGCGGGCGTCGGCGCTGGGCGTCTCGCCGGACGGGCGCGCCGCCACCGTGGCCGCCGGCAGCGGCATCGGGCCGGTCCCCGGCGGCTGGGTCAAGGACTCGGACGCGGTGTCGGCCCTGGTGGACGGGTTGGGCGCGGTGATCACCCGGATGCGGGAGCGGGTCACGGAGACCGCGGAGGCCGATCCGGTGTCCCAGGACCTCTTCATCGGGATCACGGCGGATCTGGAGAAGCATCACTGGATGTTCCAGGCGGAGAACGCGTAGCAGAGGCCGATGCCCGTCCACGGCCGTTGCATCGGTGAGCCCTCGGTGCGCCTCCCCGGCGGGCCGGGTGGCGTTCTAGCGTCCGGCTGGAGGTGGCGGCCATGGTGGGGCGGATAGTGCGCTGGGGGGTTGCCCTGGGGTTCGCGGCGGTGTGGTGGTGGGCGGTACTGCGGATCGCGCTCACCGACGGCGCCGGGGCGCTGGAAGGGACCGTGGCCGCCGGCGGGTGGGGGCTGAGCCTGCTGCCGGTGAACTGTGTGCCGAGGTCCCGGGCGGCCGGGGCCCTGGGGCCGGCGCGCTGGCGGACGGCCTGGCGTACGCAGGGCGCTACCAGGGCATCGCCACCCCTCCGTTCGGGCGCAGGATCTGGCCCGTCGTGAACGAGGAGGCGTCGGACGCCAGATAGAGCACGGCGTGCGCGACGTCCTCGGCCTCGCCGACCCGGCCCAGCGGTGACATCCGGGCCATCCGGTCCTCCGTCCGCTGCTGCTCGGCACGGTCGTCGCGGTCGGTCATGGGGGTGCGGGTCCAGCCCGGGGCGACCGCGTTGACGCGGATGCCCTGCCGGCCGACCTCGTTGGCGAGCGTCTTGGTCAGCTGGACCACGGCCGCCTTCGCCGCGCCGTAGCAGAGCAGGCCGGGGCCGCCGGTGTCGATCGCGCCGGAGGCCATCGTGATGATGCTGCCCCCGGCCCCCCTCGCCAGCATCAGCCGCGCCGCCTCCTGGCAGGCGTACAGCACGCCCTTGAAGTTGACGCCCAGCACCCGGTCGAGGTCCTCGTCCCTGGTCTCCAGGACCGGACTGCGGTGCATGATCCCGGCGATCGCCGCCATGACGTCCAGCCGCTCGCAGGACCGCACGGCCTCCCCGAGCCGGGCCCGGTCGGTGACGTCGAGGGTGTGGATGCGGGCGTTGCCGCCCCGGTCCTTGATCAGCGTCGCCGTCTCGTGCAGGCCGTCCGCGTCCCGGTCGGCACAGTGCACGGTCGCGCCCGCCTCGGCGAGCAGGACCGCGGAGGCCCGGCCGATACCGCCGGCGGCGCCGGTGACGAATGCGGTGCGTCCGGTGAGGTCGTACGCCTTGAGGGGCATGAAGGGACGGTACGAGCATTTCTGACGGGTCGTCAATTACTCGGGCGGGGGCGGACTCCGGGCACGCGCCGGGAACCCGGGGCGGGGGCCGGGCCGGTCTGGCAGGCGGGGCACCAGTAGGTGGGGCGCTCCCGGGAGCCGTCGCCCTGGTCGGCGAGGCGGATCGGAGTCCCGCAGCGCAGGCAGGGGCGGGGCGCGCGGCCGTAGACGAAGAGGTCGTGGTCGCGCAGGCCGGTGGTCCGGCGCACCGGGCGGTCGCGGTTGGCCGCCAGCAGGCGCTGGGCGAGGCCGGGGAGCATCGCGGCGCGGTCGGCGGGCAGCGCGCCGACCGGGAGCCAGGGCGTCGCGCCGATCAGGAAGCAGAGCTCGCTCTTGTAGATGTTGCCGATCCCGGCGAGGTTGCGCTGGTCGAGCAGGGCCTCGCCGAGCGGGCGGGCCGGGTCCGCGAGGAGGTTGGCGAGGGCGCGGCCGGGGTTCCAGTCGGGGCCCAGGAGGTCGGGGCCGAGGTGGCCCACGGCGCGTTCCTCCTCGCCGGTGCGCAGGAACTCCAGGACCTGCAGGCGGTACCCGACGGCCGTGCGGTCTGCGGTGCCGAGGATCGCCCGGATCTGGTGCGCGGGACCGCCCTTCCAGCGCTCGGCACTGCCGTAGACCTTCCAGGCGCCCTCCATCCGCAGGTGCGTGTGCAGGGTGAGGCCGCCCTCGAAGCGGGTGAGCAGGTGCTTGCCGCGCGGGGTGGTGCCGAGGACCGTACGGCCGGTGAGGTCGACCGTGGCGTACTTGGGCACCCGGAAGTCGCTGCGGGTCAGTACCCGGCCGGCGAGCGCGTCGTGCAGGCGCCTCGCGGCCTGCCAGACCGTGTCACCTTCGGGCATGGGTCAAGGGTGGCACGGGGGGACGAGAGGCGGGGTTCGCACAGGGGCTCACGCCCGTAGCCGCAGGCCGCGCGGGGTCGCGATGAAGCCCGCTCCCTCCAGGACGGTGCCCAGCGGGGAGGTCAGGGCCGAGGCGCCGTTGACGCGCTCCACCGTCACCGTGCCGAGGGTGCCCGCGCGGGCGGCCGCCGCGAGGGCCTCGGCCGCCGTACGGAGCCGGGTGTCGTCGGTGGCGGCCGTGTCCGGGGCGGAGGGCCAGGCCAGCAGGGTCTTGCCGCCGCGCTCCATGTAGAGCGTCAGCTCGCCGTCGACCAGGACCACCAGCGAGCCCGCCTTGCGGCCCGGTTTGTGCCCGGCGCCGGTAGGGGGTTCGGGCCAGGGGAGGGCGGCGCCGTAGGCGTTCGCCGGGTCGGCGGCGGCGAGGAGCACGGCTCTGGGGTCGGGGGTGGCGGGAGTGCGGGTGCGGTGGTTGCCGTAGGCGTAGGGGTTCGGGCCGTAGGAGTTCGGAGCGTAGGGATTCGGGCCGTACGGGTTCGCGGGGCTGCCGCCCCGGGGGCCGCCGTAGCCGGGGGCGGTGAACGGGTCGGCGGGGGCGCGGTCCTTGGGGGAGACGTAGTCGCCGGGGGCGGTGGATGGCTCGGGCGGCCAGGTGAAGTCGCCGTCCAGGTCGGGGAATTCGGCCGCGTCGAAAGGGCCGAGCGGGTCCAGGGAGGCGAGTGGGTCGGTGGCGGGAGTGCCGTGGCCGCCGTTCGGGTCGGTGAACGCGGTGGCGCCGGGGGCTCCGGCGCCGCCGAAGCCGGTACCCGGCAGGCTCTCGCCCCGCTCGCGGGCGTTGGACACCGCGCGCAGCCGGTCGACCGCGCCGTCCATCGCGAACTGGGCCGCGCCCAGGCCCTCCACGACGTAACCCCGGCGCGCCTGGCCGCTCTCCTCGAACGCCGACAGGATCCGGTACACCGCCGAGAAGCCGCCCTCGACGCCCTCCGCCGCGACCGCGCCCCGCGTCACCACGCCGTGCCGGTCGAGGAGGGTGCGGGCCAGGGCGTGGGCGCGCACGGTGGTGTCCGGCTCGCGCTGCGGCAGCAGGGACCAGCGGCCGGCGACGGTCGGCGGGCCGGTACGGGAGGCCGGGCGGGCGGCGGCCGTCAGGGAACCGTAGCGGCCGCGCGGAACGGCCCGCTTGGCACGGTGGGCGGTGGAGCCCGCGGTACGGCCCGAGCCCAGCAGGGAGCGCATCGGGGCCAGCGTGTCGTTGGTGAGCCGACCGGACCAGGCCAGGTCCCAGACGGCGTCGGCCAGTTGGGGATCGGTGGCGTCGGGGTGCGTGGTGGCGCGGACCTGGTCGGCGATCTGGCGGAAGAACAGGCCGTAGCCCCCGGAGAGGGCGTCCAGGACGGACTGGTGCAGGGCGGTGAGCTCCAGCGGGTGCGGCGGCGCGAGGAGCACGGGGGCCGCGTCCGCCATGTACAGGGAGACCCAGCCGTCCTTGCCCGGCAGGGCGCCCGCGCCGGCCCACACGATCTCGCCCGCCGCGGTGAGTTCGTCGAGCATCGCGGGCGAGTAGTTCGCCACCCGGGACGGCAGGACCAGCTTCTCCAGGGCCGACGCAGGCACCGACGCGCCCTGCAACTGCTCCACGGCGCGCACCAGTCCGTCGACGCCGCGCAGCCCGTGCCCCTTGCCGATGTGCTGCCACTGCGGCAGGAACTGGGCGAGCGCGGCCGGTGCCACCGGCTCCAGCTCGTGCCGGAGCGCGGCCAGCGAACGGCGCCGCAGCCTGCGCAGCACCGCCGCGTCGCACCACTCCTGGCCGATGCCCGCCGGATGGAACTCGCCCTGGACGACCCGCCCGCTCGCCGCCAGCCGCTGCAACGCGCCCTCCGTGACCGCCACCCCGAGCCCGAAGCGGACGGCCGCGGTGGTCGACGTGAACGGGCCGTGGGTGCGCGCGTACCGCGCGAGGAGGTCGCCGAGCGGGTCCTTCACGGGCTCGGTGAAGGCCTCGGGGACGCCGACGGGCAGGGCGGTGCCGAGGGCGTCGCGCAACCGGCCCGCGTCCTCGATCGCCGCCCAGTACTCGGCACCGGCGATCCGCACCTTGATGGCCCGCCGGGCGCCCGCCAGCTCCGCGGCCCACTGCGGCTTGGCGCCCCGCTCCGCCAACTCGGCGTCCGTGAGCGGCCCGAGCAGCCGCAGGACGTCCGCCACGCCCTCGGGGTCCTTGATCCGGCGGTCCTCGGCCAGCCACTGCAGCTCCCGCTCCAGCTCGGTCAGCACCTCCGCGTCGAGCAGCTCCCGCAGCTCCGCCTGGCCCAGCAGCTCGGCCAGCAGCCGGGAGTCCAGGGACAGCGCGGCCGCGCGGCGCTCGGCGAGCGGGGAGTCACCCTCGTACAGGAACTGCGCGACGTAGCCGAAGAGGAGGGAGCGGGCGAACGGGGAGGGCTCGGGGGTCGTGACCTCGACCAGGCGGACCTTGCGGGACTCCAGGTCGCCCATCAGCTCGACCAGGCCCGGGACGTCGAAGACGTCCTGGAGGCACTCGCGGACGGCCTCCAGGACGATCGGGAACGACCCGAACTCGCTCGCCACCTGGAGCAGCTGGGCGGCGCGCTGGCGCTGCTGCCACAGCGGGGTGCGCTTGCCGGGGTTGCGGCGGGGGAGCAGCAGCGCGCGGGCGGCGCACTCGCGGAAGCGGGCGGCGAACAGGGCCGAGCCGCCGACCTGGTCGGTGACGATCTGGTCGACCTCGCCCTTGTCGAAGGCGACGTCCGCCGCGCCGACCGGCGCCTGCTCGGCGTCGTATTCCGTACCGGCCTTCAGCGGGGCCTGGTCGAGCAGGTCCAGGCCCATCAGGTCGGCGTCGGGCAGCCGCAGCACGATGCCGTCGTCGGCGTGCATGACCTGTGCGTCCATGCCGTACCGCTCGGAGAGGCGGGCGCCGAGGGCGAGGGCCCAGGGGGCGTGGACCTGGGCGCCGAAGGGGGAGTGGACGACGACCCGCCAGTCGCCCAGCTCGTCGCGGAAGCGCTCCACCACGATCGTCCGGTCGTCGGGGACATGGCCGCAGGCCTCGCGCTGTTCGTCCAGGTACGACAGCACGTTGTCCGCCGCCCAGGCGTCCAGGCCGGCCGCGAGGAGGCGCAGCCGGGCGTCGTCCTTGGGGAGCGAGCCGACCTCGCGCAGGAACGCGCCGACCGCGCGGCCCAGTTCGAGCGGGCGGCCCAGCTGGTCGCCCTTCCAGAACGGCAGACGGCCCGGGACGCCGGGGGCGGGGGAGACCAGGACGCGGTCGCGGGTGATGTCCTCGATGCGCCAGGAGCTGGTGCCCAGGGTGAAGACGTCTCCCACCCGGGACTCGTACACCATCTCCTCGTCCAGCTCGCCGACCCTGCCGCCGCCCTTCTTGGGGTCCGCGCCGGCCAGGAAGACGCCGAAGAGGCCCCGGTCGGGGATCGTGCCGCCGGAGGTGACGGCGAGCCGCTGGGCGCCCGGGCGGCCGGTGACGGTTCCCGCGACCCGGTCCCAGACCACGCGCGGGCGCAGTTCCGCGAACGCGTCCGACGGGTAGCGGCCCGCGAGCATGTCGAGGACCGCGGTGAACGCCGACTCCGGGAGCGAGGCGAAGGGGGCCGCGCGGCGGACGGTGGCGAGCAGGTCGTCGACCTGCCAGGTGTCCAGGGAGGTCATCGCGACCAGCTGCTGGGCCAGCACGTCGAGGGGGTTGGCCGGGACCTTCAGGGACTCGATGGAGCCGGTGCGCATCCGCTCGGTGACCACGGCCGCCTGCACCAGGTCGCCCCGGTACTTGGGGAAGACCACGCCGGTGGAGACCGCGCCGACCTGGTGTCCCGCGCGGCCGACACGCTGCAGGCCGGAGGCCACCGACGGCGGGGACTCGACCTGGACGACCAGGTCCACCGCGCCCATGTCGATGCCCAGCTCGAGACTGGAGGTGGCCACCACGGCGGGCAGCCGGCCGGCCTTCAGGTCCTCCTCGACCAGGGCGCGCTGCTCCTTGGAGACCGAGCCGTGGTGCGCGCGGGCGAGGACCGGCGGGGCACCCTGGGCCGCGCCCGAGCCGCCCATCAGCTCGGCCGGGGAGTGGTGCTCGTCCAGGGGCTCGCCGGTCGCCCGCTCGTAGGCGATCTCGTTCAGCCGGTTGCACAGCCGCTCCGCCAGGCGGCGGGAGTTCGCGAACACGATCGTCGAACGGTGGGCCTGCACCAGGTCGGCGATCCGCTCCTCCACATGCGGCCAGATCGACGGCTTCTCCGCGCCCTCACCGCCGTCGGTGGCCGGGGAGCCGCCCAGCTCTCCCATGTCCTCCACCGGGACGACGACGGACAGGTCGAACTCCTTGCCCGACTTCGGCTGGACGATCTCCACCTTGCGGCGCGGCGAGAGATAGCGGGCCACCTCGTCGACCGGGCGGACGGTCGCCGACAGGCCGATCCGGCGGGCCGGCTTCGGCAGCAGCTCGTCCAGCCGCTCCAGGGAGAGCGCGAGGTGCGCGCCGCGCTTGGTGCCGGCGACCGCGTGCACCTCGTCCAGGATCACCGTCTCGATGCCGGTCAGCGCGTCGCGCGTGGCCGACGTCAGCATCAGGAACAGGGACTCCGGGGTGGTGATCAGGATGTCCGGAGGGCGGGTGGACAGGGCGCGGCGCTCGGCGGCCGGGGTGTCGCCGGAGCGGATGCCGACCCTGACCTCCGGCTCGGGCAGGCCGAGACGGACGGACTCCTGGCGGATGCCGGTCAGGGGGCTGCGGAGGTTCCGCTCGACGTCGACCGCGAGGGCCTTGAGCGGGGACACGTACAGCACCCGGCAGCGCTTCTTCGGGTCGGCCGGGGGCGGGGTGGAGGCCAGCTGGTCCAGGGCGGCGAGGAAGGCGGCCAGCGTCTTGCCGGAGCCGGTCGGGGCGACCACCAGCACGTCCGAGCCCGCGCCGATGGCCTGCCACGCGCCCGCCTGGGCCGCGGTGGGCGCGGAGAACGCCCCCGTGAACCAGCCGCGGGTCGCGGGGGAGAAGCCGTCGAGGGCCCGGTGCGCGGATTTCGGCATGGGTCCATCCTGCACCTGGCCACTGACAGCCGGGGTCGAGAGACCTCGGCTTCGCCTTCGGCCCTTGTGTTCCCACCCCCACCACTCGTGACGGCTTCGTCGCCGGGTGCGGGTGGCCCCGGTGGGGCGGATTCGCCGTCGGCGGCCGCGCGCGGGCGGCGGGCGGGGCGGCGGCTCAGGAGAGTCGGGCGAGGGCAGCGGCTCAGGAGAGTCGGGCGGGCGTCGTTTCGAGTGCGGGTCGGTGGGGGCTTGTCGCGCAGTTCCCCGCGCCCCTTTCAGGGGCGCTGCCCTTACGGAGTCAAGAGGCGGGGTGGGCGGTCGACAATGGTCGTGTGACGGCATCGGACGAGCGGGCGCGGCACTGGCGGTACGAGGCGTTGCCCGGTGTCGATCTGCTGCGTGCCCGGTACATCAGCAAGACGTTCGTCCGGCACACCCACGAGAACTTCGTGATCGCCGCCATCGCGGCCGGCGTCGAGGTCTTCCACCACCGGGGCTCCGACGTGTCCGCGGGGGCGGGGGCGCTCGCACTGGTCAACCCGGACACCCCGCACACCGGGCGGGCCGGGGTGCCCGAGGGCTGGCGGTACGGGGCGGTCTACCCGGCGCCGGACCTCGTGGCGGGGATCGCCGCCGAGACCACCGGGATCCGCGGCACCCCCGGCTTCGTCAGCCCGGTGCTCGACGACCCGTACAGCGTCTCCCTCGTGCACCGGGTGCTGCGCGCCGCCGACGAGGGCAACGCGCTCGCCGCCGACACCCTGCTGCGGGTGGCGATCACCCGGCTGCTGCGGCTGAACGGCGGCCCGCTGCCGCAGCGGCAGGTCCGCACCGCCGGCGCCCGGCTCGCCGCACGCGCGCGTGCCGTGCTGGAGGAGCGGATGGCCGAGCCGCCGACCCTGGAGCGGCTCGCCACCGACCTCGGCACCAGCCCCTTCGCGCTGCTGCGGGC
The DNA here is from genome assembly GCF_042721035.1 of Streptomyces sp. NPDC058464. NCBI lineage: Bacteria > Bacillati > Actinomycetota > Actinomycetes > Kitasatosporales > Streptomycetaceae > Streptomyces > Streptomyces sp. NPDC058464. The sequence continues at coordinate 218,178 of NZ_JBHXMA010000012.1, read as the reverse complement.
GTTCCGCGACGCCTACGGCATGCCGCCGCACACCTGGCTGACCGACGCCCGGGTGCGCCGCGCCCGGCTGCTGCTGGACGCGGGCACGCCGCCCGCCGATGCGGCCGTCGCCGTGGGCTTCACCGACCAGCCGCACCTCAACCGGCACTTCGCCCGGATCGTCGGCGTCCCGCCGGGCGCCTACCAGCGCGAGCGCAAGAACGTACAAGACGCGCGGGACGGCCGCCCGTAGCGTCACGGCCGTGGCACAACAGACAGCACTCGCAGACATACGCGACGAAGGCGGGCCGAAGCCCGACTCCGCCGTCGTCCGGGACGCCCTCGGGGTCGGGGTCGCCGTGGGACTGTCCGGGTTCGCCTTCGGGGTGACCTCGGCCGGCAGCGGGCTCGGCCTGCTCCAGACCTGCGCGCTCAGCCTCCTGGTGTTCACCGGCGCCTCCCAGTTCGCCCTGGTGGGCGCGCTCGCGGCCGGCGGCAACCCGCTCACCGCGGCGGCCGGCGCCTTCTTCCTGGGCGTGCGCAACGCGTTCTACGGGCTGCGCCTCTCCCAGGTGCTGGCCCTCCCGCGCGCGGTGCGGCCGTTCGCCGCCCAGTGGGTGATCGACGAGACCACCGCGGTCACCCTGGCCCAGCCGACGCGGCGCGCCGCCCGGCTCGGGTTCACCGTCACCGGGCTCAGCCTGTACGTGCTGTGGAACCTCACCACCCTGCTCGGCGCGCTCGGCGCCAAGGCCGTCGGGAACACCGACGCCTGGGGCCTGGACGCGGCCGGACCCGCCGTCTTCCTGGCCCTGCTCGCCCCCATGCTGAAGACCACCACCGACCGCGCGGTCGCCGCCCTCGCGGTGCTGCTGGGGCTCGGCCTGCTGCCCGTGCTGCCGGCCGGGGTGCCGGTCCTGGTGGCGGCGCTGGCGGCACCGGCCGCCCTGTTCGTCTCCGGCCGCCGCTTCGGGCGCGACCGTACCCGCGACGAGGCATCCGAGGAGACCCCGTGAACTTCTGGATCGCGATCGGCGCGACCGCCCTCGGCTGCTATGCCGTCAAGCTCGCCGGACTGCTGGTGCCCGCGGGCGTGCTGGAGCGGCCGGTGGTGCGGCGGCTGGCCGCCCTGCTGCCCGTGGCCCTGCTGGCGGCTCTCACGGCCCAGCAGACGTTCGCCGACGGGCACGTGCTCGTGCTGGGCGCCCGGGCCGCGGGGCTCGGGGCGGCCGCCGTGGCGCTGGTGCTGCGCGCGCCCTTCCTGGTCGTCGTCGGAGTCGCCGTGCTGGTCACGGCGGGACTGCGCGCCGTCACCGGCTGAGACGTCCGTCATCCGGCCTCCGGCTTCCGTCACCCGGCCTCCGGCTTCCGTCATCCCACGAAGCGGCCGTACGCCCGGAGCGTGTGGAGGGCCTCGATCGTCACCACGGGGCGGGCCTCCAGGGCGGCGGCCGGCGCCCACCGGCGCCGGCGGATCGGCCAGCCGCCGTCCGCCTCCTGCTCGGCGGCGAGGAAGTCGAGCGAGCGGGTCATCTCCTCGTCGGTGAACCACATGCGCGCGAGCGAGTCCGGAGACTTCGCGAAGTCGTGCGGGAAATGGTGCTCGTGCGGGGCGTAGCCGGGCGCGACCCGGTACGCGTCGAGGTGTTCCGGGTCCAGCGCGGCCAGGCGCTGCCCGCGCACCAGGCGGCCCAGCCGGTCGGCGGACGCCTCGGCGCGCGAGCGGTCCGGCACCATGTCCAGGAAGGCGACCGCGGCCTCGATCTCGTAGGGGTGCGACTTCTCCAGGTGGTCGATCGCCTGCCAGCAGAAGTCGGTGGCCCGGAACAGCCACGCGTGCCAGACCTCGTTGCGGTGCAGCAGACCCACCACCGGACCGGTGGCGAGGAGCTCGCTCGGGGGGTTGTCGACGACCGGGACGAACGGTGCCGCCGGATAGCCGCGCTGGCTCGGCCGGACCGCCGGCAGCGCCCCGTCCGCCGCGGAGGCGGCCGTCAGGTAGCGGCACACGCGCTCCACCCGCTGCCCGCCGCACCGCTCGACGGCGTCCAGGACCCGCAGCGCCCGTCCGGTGTGCAGCGGCTGGCTCACCGGGCCGCGCAGATCCGGCTCCAGCGCATGGCCGTAGCCGCCGTCCTCGTTGCGGTAGGCGTCCAGTGCCGCCTCCACCGGATCGGGGCCGCCGTTCAGGAAGTGGTATGCGAAGAGACGCTGCTCCAGCACGCGCGCGGTGAGCCACACGAACTGTTCGGCGCGCGAGAGCGGGGAGTGCGCCGGGGGCGTAGGGGGGAGTGGGGAAGCTCCGGTTTCGGCCATGCGAAAGACCGTAGGGCGGAAAGCGGTCTCGCAAAGCGGTCCCGGGCAGGGCCCACTCTCAGGGGCGGGATACTGGTTTCATGCGGTTGACGGTCTTCTGGCAGCGGATGGCGGATCACTTCGGTTCCGGGTACGCCGACACCTTCGCGCGCGATCATGTGATGACGGAGCTCGGCGGACTGACGGTGCACGAGGCGCTGGACTCCGGCTGGGAGGCCAAGGACGTGTGGCGCGTGGTCTGCACGGTCATGAACGTTCCGGGGGAGAGGCACTGACCGTGCACGGAGATCGGATACGGGCCACGCGTTGTCAGTGGCGTGGGCGAGACTTGCACCGTGGCACTCACTGACGACGACGGGCGCACCGCCCAGGACGCATCCCCGGTGGACACGGTGGACACCGCCGACACGACGCCGCGCGCCGGATCCCCGGCCGCCGGCGTCGCGGTGCCGGGCGCCCGCATGCCGCGCTGGCTGCCGCGCGCCATGGTGCTGGCGCTCGCCCTCGTCGCCGCCTTCCAGCTGGGCAGCTGGGCCTTCCACCAGCTCACCGGGTTGCTGATCAACATCCTCATCGCGTTCTTCCTGGCGCTGGCCATCGAGCCCGCGGTGGGCTGGATGGCCTCCCGCGGCATGCGCCGGGGCTTCGCGACCTTTCTGGTCTTCCTCGGCCTGGCGGTCGCCGTCGCGGGCTTCGTCACCCTGCTCGGCTCGATGCTGGCCGGACAGATCAACAAGATCGTCGAAGACTTCCCGGACTACCTGGACTCGGTCATCAACTGGGTCAACGAGACCTTCCACAGCCATGTGAGACGGGTCGACGTCCAGGAGGGCCTGCTGCACTCCGACTGGCTGCGCAAGTACGCGCAGAACAGCGCGGCCGGCGTGCTCGACGTCTCCGGCCAGGTGCTCGGCGGCCTGTTCCAGCTGCTGACGATCACGCTGTTCGCCTTCTACTTCGCCGCCGACGGCCCTCGGCTGCGCCGCACCCTGTGCTCCGTGCTGCCGCCCGCCCGCCAGGCCGAGGTGCTGCGCGCCTGGGAGATCGCCGTCGACAAGACCGGCGGCTATCTGTACTCGCGCGGCGTGATGGCGCTGATCTCCGGCATCGCCCACTACATCCTGCTGGAGGCCCTGGGCGTGCCGTACGCGCCGGTGCTGGGCGTCTGGGTGGGGCTGGTCTCGCAGTTCATCCCCACCATCGGCACCTATCTCGCGGGTGCGCTGCCGATGCTGATCGCGTTCACCGTCAACCCCCTGTACGCGGTGTGGGTGCTGGTGTTCGTCGTGATCTACCAGCAGTTCGAGAACTACATGCTCCAGCCCAAGCTGACCTCCAAGTCGGTCGACATCCACCCGGCGGTCGCCTTCGGCTCGGTCATCGCGGGCACCGCGCTCCTCGGCGCGGTCGGCGCGCTGATCGCCATCCCGGCGGTCGCCACCCTCCAGGCTTTCCTGAGCGCCTATGTGAAGCGCTACGACGTCACGGACGACCCGCGGGTGCACGGGCACCCCCGGCGCGGCCCGGACGGCCCGGGGCTGCTCACGCGCGTGCGGCGGCTGATATGGCAGCGGCCGGCCGAGGAGCCGGAGTCCGAGGGGAGCTCGGCCTGACGGTCGCCGCCATCCGCAGGCCGGTCGTGATCCGTAGGCCAGCCGCGATCTGCAAGTGAGCGGCGACCAACAGATGCGCCGCGATCAACAGGTGCGCCGCGATCAATAGGTGAGTGCGGCCCACACCCCGGCAGCGACGACGGCCGCCGCGTAGCAGCCCACCGCCACGGCCACCGTCCGCCACCGGACCTGTTCGCTCCAGGAGGTGCGGGACAGCAGCCAGGCCAGCGCCGGCAGGACCAGCACCGCGTGCAGGCTGACCCCGTGCAGCGGCTTGAGCGGGGCCGTCGACGCGTACGCCGCCTCCTGGTGGCCGGTCCGGACGAGCACCACCCCGCGCGCGATCATCGCCGCTCCCGAGGCCAGCGCCACCAGCAGGACCGCGAACCCGGAGCGCACCGCGAGCGCCATGCCCACGGGACCGGCCGGCCGGCGCCGGAAGGACGCCACCGCGAAGACGGTGAGCAGCACCACCAGGACCCCGCCGCCCACCGCGAGCGCCATCGACACCGCCGAGTCGAAGGGCGTCTCCATGTCGAGGTGCGAAGGCACCCGGCGCCACGCCTGCAGGGTGATCCCGCCGACCTCCACCACACAGTCGGCGGCGAACACGAGCAGCAGGACGGTCCGCAGCCGCTCTCCGACCCTCAGATACGACGTGACCCAGGTGACCGCGATCAGCGTCAGCCCGAAGGAGAGCCCGAACGTGACGGGCTTGCGCCAGGAGACCGGGCCGTACCAGGGGCCGCCGTCCACCGCGAACACCACCAGATGCACCAGGCCGGAGAGGACGAGGAGCGCACCGGTCGTGTGACAGAGACGCTCGGCGGGGCGCACCCCGGTCAGCGGGTTCGCGGGTGGCCTTCGGGGCGGACTCTTCAGGGAGGAGGGCATGCGCCCAGCCTTCCGGGGCCCGCCCGCGTGGTCGTCGTCCGGCCGAAGACAGCGGCCGTACGCCGTGCGGAGTAGGGGGATGCCGGGGGGATCAGGAGACCGTGGCGGCCGGCGGGGTCCACCGCCGGGTGCGGGGCACGCCGCCCTGGACGCCGTAGTCCTTCCTGAGGTGTTCGGGGATGGCGTAGTGCATGACGCGGCCACGGGTCAGCGAGGACAGTTCGAGGACGGTGGTGAGGTGGCCGAGGCGGTCCAGGGCCCAGGCGCCCAGCGGGGAGCGGTCCTCGATGGTCTCCAGGACGCCGAGGAGGTGCGGCACGGCCTTGACCACGGTGTCCCACGGGGTGCGCGGCACCTCCAGCCAGTCGGCGCAGGTGTCGCCGACCAGATGGCGGATCAGGGCCGAGACGACCGGATCGAAGAAGGTGCCGGGGACGACCTCCTCGTAGAGGTCGATGAGCTGCCGGGTCAGGACCGCGCCCTCCTCGGAGGGGCCCATGTACCGGACCATGTAGAGGTCGAGGTAGGCGCGCGCCTCGTCGAGGGTCTTCGGGACGGCCTCCTGGTCGACGCCGAGCATGGCGCCCACCACCCGCCACGCGTAGTAGTAGGCCTCCGCGCCCTCCGTGGACAGATGGACGCCCAGCCGGTGCAGGCTGTCGAGGACCAGCAGCGAGAAGAACATCTGCCCACCGATCATGTCCTCCTGGCAGATCGGCGTGCCGAGCGCCTCGGTGTCCCAGCGGTTCTCGCGCCCCAGGTGGTGCCGGATGGAGGCGTGCAGCAGGCGCACCTTCTGGGCGGCCGGGACGAAGCGGCTGCCGGCCTCGAAGGCGTCGGGCCGCATGAGGTAGACGGTGAACTGACCGGTCTCCGCCATGCGCTTGGACGGGTACCGCAGCCCGTGGGTGGCGGACAGCAGCTTCGCCACGCGCGGGACGACGTAACAGGCGGGCATGGAGGCGAAGGACAGCGCGGTCGAGATGTGCACGTTGTTGTCGATGAAGAACAGCCGGGCCTTCTCCATCTCGCCCCAGTCCACCCAGGACGGTGGCACCCGGGTGGCCTCCAGGTACTCCCGCGCGACGTCGGGCAGCCCGTCCGGCAGGGGCGCGCCGGCGGTGGAGACGTAGCGCATCAGGGTGTTGAACGTGCCGACCTCCCCACGCTCGAAGAGTGCGGCGACCGTGGCGTCGGCGAGTTCGTCACCGGCGTGCCGCAGGGTGTCCATCGAGGCCTCGGTGTGGGTCACGGCAAAACTCCTTGTCATCGCGGGTGTCGTCCGGGATGTCGTCCGGGTGTCGTGCGGCGCGCCGGCCGGGGCGCCGGCCGACGTCAGGAAACAGGCGGCGGGTGTCAGGACAGGCGGACCGCGGCCGAGTGGGCCAGCGAGGTCAGGGCGCCGGCGGCGGGGGCCGGCACGTTCAGTCCGTGGAGGGCGTCGAGCGCTTCCGCGACCCGTGCGCCGATCATGTGCTCGATCCGGTCGGGCGCCCCTAGCCGGCGCATCACCTCGCGGACCGCGTCCAGGCCGTCCGCGTCCAGATCACGGCTGCCCAGCAACGCGCCCAGCCGCTCCCGGTCGTCGTCCCGGGCGAGACGCCAGGTCTCCGCGAGCAGGGCGGTGGGCCGGTGGCCGCGTACGTCGTCGGCGTTGGCCTTGCCGGTGTGCTCCGGTGCCCCGAACAGGCCGAGCAGGTCGTCGCGCAGCTGGAAGGCCTCGCCCAGCGGCAGCCCGTACGCGGAGTACCCCTCGTTCAGCCGTTCGCCGGCCCCCGCCAGGGCGCCGCCGATCAACAGGGGCTGCTCGACGGTGTACTTGGCGGTCTTGTACCGGACCACCTTCAGCGAGGCCGCGGTGTCCGGGCCGGCTCCGGTGCGCAGGATCTCCAGGCACTCGCCCGCGATCAGCTCCCGCGCCAGCACCGACCACAGGGGGCGGGCCCGGGCGAGGTAGGCGGCGGGCAGCCCGCAGGTCGCGAACAGCTGTCCGGCCAGCGACATCAGCAGATCGCCCACGAGCATCGCCAGCCACCGTGCGGTGTCGTCGGCGTGCGGACGGTCCCGTACGGCGGCACGCAGGGCGAGGTGCGGGGTGGGGCGCCCGTGCCGCAGCGGGCTGTCGTCGATGAGGTCGTCGTGCACGACGGCGGCGGCGTGCACGAGTTCCATGGAGGCCGCCGCCCGCACCAGCGCGTCGCTGTCCGGTTGGCCCACCGCACGCCAGCCCCAGTAGCAGAACGCCGCCCGCAGCCGTTTGCCGTCCGCGACCGCCGCCTCCAGCTGCTCGGCCACCGGGCCCAGGAGCGGGTCGACCGCCGCGAACAGGTCGGCCTCCTGGGCGACGAACCCGCGCAGCACCTCGTCGACGCGGTCCTTGAAGGCGCCCGGATCCCACCGGTCAGTCATCGCCGGCGGTCCGCCGGGCGAGGGCGTGCCGGGCGAGGACCTCCAGATGGGCCGGGGGCACGGTCGTGTACCGGTCCAGGACCAGGCGCCCGCGCGCGGTCAGGTCGTGCTCGGCCTCCGCCGCCAGCGCGCCGGCGTCCGAGCGGCGCAGCAGGCCCCGTAACGTCCCGAAGGCGGTGCCCACCGTGCTCACCGCCAGGTCGGCCAGCCCCGCCGCCAGCAGCACGGCCTGTTCGTCCAGGCCGCGTCGTCCCGTCTCACGTGTCATGCGCTCTCCCACCCACGGCACACAGGGCGGCGCCGCTCCCCGGCCGCCTCTTCGAGCATCGCGGCACGGCGGGCGCGGGTATGCGGAAACTCACGATCGGGTGAACGCCCTGCCGGGTGGTGCGGATCGCCGTGCCGCGGTCCGGCCTCACGCTGCCGCCCCCTGCCCGCCGCGCGCTCCCGCCCGCGTGCCGCGCGCGCCCGATTCCCGAGCGCCCTCGTCCCCGCCCCGCACGCCCTGCTTCCCCGCCCCGCACGCCCTGCTTCCCCGCCCCGCGCGCCGTGCGTACCTGCCCCGTGCGCCCCGGCTCCGCCTCCGTGGCGGTGGGTGAGCACCCTGTGGGGAAGTGGCGGGAGTACCGCGTGGTGCGCTTGACACGAAAATCGAACATCCATTCTTATGGAGGTTCCGGCGAGGCTCCCGGTGGGGATTCCAGGGGCAGTTCGACACGTTTTCGGGGGAGAAGTTCCCGAGTTGTCCACAGGCCGAACCGGCGTCGGGGCGCATTGTCAGTGGCAGGCGTTAGCGTCTTTGACGTGAAGCGATCGACTCAAGCAAACCGGGTGGAACCCATGGCAGGAACCGACCGCGAGAAGGCGCTCGACGCCGCGCTCGCACAGATTGAACGGCAATTCGGCAAGGGCGCGGTCATGCGCATGGGCGACCGGACGAAGGAGCCCATCGAGGTCATCTCGACCGGGTCGACCGCGCTCGACGTCGCCCTCGGTGTCGGTGGTCTGCCGCGCGGCCGCGTCGTGGAGATCTACGGACCGGAGTCCTCCGGTAAGACGACCCTGACCCTGCACGCCGTGGCCAACGCGCAGAAGGCGGGCGGTCAGGTCGCGTTCGTGGACGCGGAGCACGCCCTCGACCCCGAGTACGCGCAGAAGCTCGGCGTCGACATCGACAACCTGATCCTCTCCCAGCCCGACAACGGCGAGCAGGCCCTGGAGATCGTGGACATGCTGGTCCGCTCCGGCGCCCTCGACCTCATCGTCATCGACTCCGTCGCCGCGCTCGTCCCGCGCGCGGAGATCGAGGGCGAGATGGGCGACAGCCACGTCGGTCTCCAGGCCCGCCTGATGAGCCAGGCGCTGCGGAAGATCACCAGCGCGCTCAACCAGTCCAAGACCACCGCGATCTTCATCAACCAGCTCCGCGAGAAGATCGGCGTGATGTTCGGCTCCCCGGAGACCACGACCGGTGGCCGCGCGCTGAAGTTCTACGCCTCGGTGCGACTCGACATCCGCCGCATCGAGACCCTGAAGGACGGCACCGAGGCGGTCGGCAACCGCACCCGGGTCAAGGTCGTCAAGAACAAGGTCGCGCCGCCCTTCAAGCAGGCCGAGTTCGACATCCTCTACGGCCACGGCATCAGCCGCGAGGGCGGCCTGATCGACATGGGCGTGGAGAACGGCTTCGTCCGCAAGGCCGGCGCCTGGTACACGTACGAGGGCGACCAGCTCGGTCAGGGCAAGGAGAACGCGCGCAACTTCCTCAAGGACAACCCCGACCTGGCCAACGAGATCGAGAAGAAGATCAAGGAGAAGCTGGGCGTCGGCGTCCGCCCGGAACAGCCCGCCGCCGAGCCGGGCGCGGACGCGGCGGTCACCGCCGCGGCCACCGACGACGCGGCGAAGACGGTGCCCGCCCCGGCCGCCGCCAAGGTCACCAAGCCCAAGGCCGCCACCGCCAAGAGCTGACGCCGTGACACGACGAACCGACTGGGCCGACCACGAGTACACGTCCCCCGGTGCCCCACGGGGGAGGGGCACCGGGGGCGACTCGGGCTCCGCCCGGGACGGCGACGAGGCCTACGGCACGGGCGGCGGCAACCACGGGGGCGGGACGGACCAGGGCGGCACGTACCGGGGCGACGGTTCGTACGACGACGGTTCGTACGGCGCCCCGGGCGGCCCCCGCGGGCACGGGTCACCCGGCCGTGGCCCGCGGCAGCCCGGGACACGCCGACGGCGTGGCTTCGGGGAGCCGTCCGGTGAGGACGGGGGTTCCTCCTCCTCGTCGAGGGCCGAGCAGGGGGAACCTCCAGCGGACCCGGCTGAGCGGGCGCGGGCGATCTGCCTGCGCCTGCTCACCGGGACCCCGCGCACCCGGAAACAGCTCGCGGACGCCCTGCACAAGCGGGAGATCCCGGACGACGTCGCCGAGGAGGTGCTGTCGCGGTTCGAGGAGGTCGGGCTGATCGACGACAGCGCGTTCGCGGACGCCTGGGTGGAGTCCCGGCACCACGGCCGGGGACTGGCACGGCGCGCGCTCGCCCAGGAACTGCGCACCAAGGGCGTCGAGTCCACGCTCATCGACGAGGCCGTCGGCCGGCTCGACTCCGAGCAGGAGGAGGACACGGCCCGCGAACTCGTCGCCCGCAGGCTCCGCTCCACCCGGGGCCTCGACCGCGACAGACGCATCCGCCGTCTCGCCGGCATGCTCGCCCGCAAGGGGTACTCCGAGGGCATGGCCCTGCGCGTCGTCCGGCGGGCGCTGGAGGAGGAGGGCGAGGACACCGAGTTCCTGGACGGCGGGGACTTCTGACGGGGCGACAGCCCCGGTGGCGTTCATGAGGCCGGGTTGAACAGCTTCCAGTGCCCCTCGGAGACGACCTCGACGGAGTCGTCGGTCACCTTGATGGCGGTCTCGGTGTCGATGGCGTACGCCGGACCCGCTGTCCCGGCGGCCCACCGTTCCGCCTCGGCCATGGTGTTCTCCGGACAGTCCGGGCTGTCGAGGTGCGGGAAGATGGAGAAGCCGACGATTCCCAGCGTGCTGTCGTCACCGGTGGGCGGCTTCCAGCCGGCGAAGTGCTCCCCGACGCGGGGAGTCAGCACCATGCTCCCGGCGCTGAGCCCCACGTAGACCGTGTCGTGCAGCGACGGAAGAAGGCCGGCCAGTCCGGACTCCCGCATCCAGTGGCACAGGTACAGCGCGTCGCCGCCGTTCACCAGCAGGGCGTCCGCCTCTCGGACCCAGGAGACCCAGCGTTCCCTGTCGATGCCGGGCAGCGCGGTGAGTTCCAGCACGCCCACCGACTTCCACCCCAACCCGGTCATGGGACTCGGGGACCGCCCGCTGACGAAACGCCAGGGACCGCCCGGATACCCGTACGGGCCCCCGTACCCCGCGGTGGGGATGCAGAGGGCGCTTGCCTCGGAGATCGGTTTGCCCAGGAGATCGACCAGGGCCGCCCGTATGCTCGCGTTCCTGACGCCGGAGTCGGTGAGCAGAAGCTTCATGGTCAGGGCGTGACCGGCAGGCCCGCCGCCTTCCAGGCCTGGAAGCCGCCGACCAGGTCCGTCGCCCGGTGCAGGCCCAGCTGGTGCAGGGAGGCCGCGGCCAGGCTGGAGGCATAGCCCTCGTTGCAGATCACGACGACCCGGATGCCGTGGCCGGTGGCCTCCGGGGTCTTGTGGCTGCCCTGGGGGTCCAGCCGCCACTCCAGTTCGTTGCGCTCTATGACGAGGGCACCGGGTATCACCCCGTCCCGGTCGCGCAGCGCCGCGTACCGGATGTCGACGAGCAGGGCCTCGCCGGCCTGCGCCGCGTCGTACGCCTCCTGCGCCTCGATGCGCCGGTAGCCCGTACGCACCCGCTCCAGCAGCTCGTCGATGCCCACCGGCCGCTCCTCCACCGGTTCCGTGCCGCTCACTGCCAGTCCGCCGGGCGCTCGACCTGCTCCAGGCGCAGCACCTGTCCGGTGCGGCTGTAGCGGCGGATCCGCGGCAGCGGCGGGTAGTAGGCGTGGACGGAGACCGCGTGGTGCTCGGTGGACTCGTTGTGCACCTCGTGGACGTGGTCGCGGCCGAAGGACCTGCCCTTTCCCGCGGGCAGCCGGCGTTCGCGGTCGACTCCCTCGGAGAGTTCCAGGGTCTGCCAGCCGTCGGTGGGCAGCCGGGTGGCCAGTGAGTACTCCTTCAGCTCACCGGTGGCGGTGAGGAAGGCCCCGACCGACTCGGCGTGGTCGTGCCAGCCGGTGCCGGAGCCCGGCGGCCAGCCGATCAGCCAGGCCTCGCTGCCGGCCGGGCCGTCGAGCCGTACCCAGGTGCGGCCCTCGGGGTCGAGCGGGAGCGAGGCGATCAGCTCGGCGTCGGCGGCCGTACGCCGGACGAAGTCGAGGAGGTCCGCCTGGGTGGGCGCGGCGCCGGGCGCAACGGCGGACGGGGAAACGGAGGACGACGAGAGAGAGGCAGACACGTGCACCGATCCTGAAGAGGGTTCGCAGAAGCGGGCGCAGACTGCGCCCGGAGAGAAGAGGAATGCGAAATCAGCAGGACGGAAGACACACGCAGCCCGCATAGCGGACCAGGTCCACATGGACCTTCCGCCACAGGCGCACAGTGGTGTCGTTCACGATGCGGAGTACACCATGCCGGTGCGGGCCGGTCAACTCACCGTCAGAATGTGGACAGCCCGGTCACCGCGCGGGGGAACCGGCCTCCGCCTCCGTCCTCGGCTCCGTCTGCTCGCTCTTCTCCTGGTCCTTGCCGCCCAGCGTCGCCTCGGCCGCCGCGTACAGATCGGCCGGGCGCACCCCGTTGAGGGCGGTCACCAGATGGCCGTCGGGGCGCACGAGCAGCACGGTGTGCGCCGGTGCGCCCGGGTAGGCCTCGGCGACCAGCAGCTCGGCGGGGTGCGGCAGCGCGGTCACGGCCGCCGCGAGCCGGGGCATGACCCCGGCGGAGACCCAGTGCTTGCGGTCCCATACGCCCGTACCCGGCGCGATCAGGACGACGAGCAGCGCGCAGCGCCCGAGTCGTGAGCGGAGCTGTACGAAGGTGCCGTCCTCCGCGGTGACCCGGACATCGGTGACCGGTACCCCCGGCGGGGTGTCGACCGGGATCTCGTGCTCCAGGTGCCGCGGGGCGAGCGGCGAGTCGGCGTACGCCCCCGGCGCACCGAGCGGGCCGTGCCCCAGGTGACCATCCGTGAGGAGCGTGTCCTGCCCCCGGGAGGTGCCGGGCACGAACCCGCGCAGCCCGCCGCCGCCGCGCAGCACCGGCAGCACCTGGTCGGCGGCGCGCAGCCGGCCGGCGACCGCGGCGCGCCGCTCGGTCTGGTAGCTGTCAAGGAGCGCCTCGTGCGGGCCGTGGTGCCAGGCCGGGGCCAGCTTCCAGGCGAGGTTGTCGGCGTCGCGCAGCCCCTCGTCCAGCCCGTGTGTCCCGAGCGCGCCGAGCAGGTGCGCGGCGTCCCCGGCGACGAACACCCGGCCCACCCGCCACCTGCGGGCGAGGCGGTGGTGGACGGTGTGGACTCCGGTGTCGAGCAGGTCGTACGGCGGGGTGGTGCCGTCCGTCCAGCCCGCGAGGGTCTCGCGGATCCGGGTCACGAGCAGTTCGGGTGTGACCAGGTCCTTGCCGGGCGGCAGCAGCCAGTCCAGGCGCCACACGCCGTCCGGGAGGGGGCGGGCGGTCACCTCCCCGGCCGAGGGCCCGGTCATCCGCCACGGCGGTGTCCGATGGAGCAACGCCCGACCCGGCCACGGAAGTTCCGTGCGCAGCGCGGCGACCGCGTGCCGTTCCACCGCCGTACGGCCCGGGAAGCGGATGTCCAGGAGTTTGCGCACGGTCGAGCGGGGGCCGTCGCAGCCCACCAGGTAGCTGCCGCGCCACCAGGTGGCCTTCGGGCCCCGGGTGTGCGCGGTGACTCCGGAGCGCTCCTGCTCGACGGTGTCCAGGCGGCTGTCAGTGACGAGTCTGACCAGCGGTTCGTCGGCGATCGCGGCGCGCAGGGCGTTGGTCAGCACGTGCTGGGCGATGTGCAGCGGGGCTGGCTCGCCGGCGTCGCCGAAGACGACCTCGCGCATCACCTGACGGCGCCGCATCGACCGCCAGCCGGTCCAGCGGGCGCCCAGGTCGTCCAGGGGCGCGCCGCTCAGCCGCGCCAGCAGGGCGGCGGTGTCCTCGCGGAGCACCACCGTGCGCGCGGGGCGCGGCTCGTCCTTGCCCGGACCCTCGTCGAGGACGACGGACGGCACCTCCTGGCGGGCCAGCGCCAGGGCGAGCGTGAGCCCGACGGGCCCCGCTCCGACGATGATCACCGGGTCCACGGCGCGGCGCCCCCTGCCCGTACGCAAGTCCCGGCGGAGATGGGTGAACAGGTGGGTGGAGCAGGGTGCACGATCACAGAACGTATGCAACAGACTGGGCGCCACCCGGTCAAGCGGCGCACCCGGGGACACGTCAGCATGGCGGGCGCGCGGGCCCCGGAACCCGGGTGAAAAGGGGGAGGCAGCGGCCGTACGACCGCTGCCTCCGTGTCCGTCATCCGGGTTGACCCGGGGTCAGGGATTGGCGCCGCCCGCCCCCGTGGCGAAGGTGCCGGCGATCTCGCCCGCGTTGATGTCGTCCACGTCGGGGCCGAGGATCGCGCCCGTGCCCCGCTTGCTGCGCCGCAGCCGGCCCTCCAGCCAGGAGGCGAACGTGGTGAGCGCGAGGTTCAGCAGGATGAAGATGACCGCCACGACGACGAAGCTCGGGATGACGTTGGCGTAGTTGGCGGCCAGCGTGCCGCGTGCCGTGAGCAGCTCCGTGAACTGCAGCATCACACCGCCCAGCGCGGTGTCCTTCACGACCACCACGAGCTGGCTGACGATGGCCGGCAGCATCACGGTGACCGCCTGCGGCAGCAGGATGCCCGTCATCGTCTGCCCCTTGCGCAGCCCGATGGCGTACGCCGCCTCCGTCTGCCCCTTGGGAAGCGCGAGGACGCCGGCCCGTACGACCTCGGCCAGCACCGAGGCGTTGTAGAGCACCAGGCCGGTGACGACCGCGTACAACGGCCGTTCGTCGCTGCCGACGTCGGTGGAGCGGACGTAGAACTCCTGGGCGAACAGCATCAGCAGCAGGACCGGGATCGAGCGGAAGAGCTCCACGACCCAGCCCGCCGGGATCCGCACCCAGGCGTGGTCGGACATGCGGGCCATGCCGAAGACCGCGCCCAGCGGAAGGGCGATCACCATGGCGAGCGCCGCGGCCTTGAGGGTGTTGCCGAGGCCCGGCAGCAGATACGTGCTCCATGCCTCGGAGGTGGTGAACGGCTGCCACAGGTCCCACTTCAGCTGGCCCTTGTCGTCCAGCCGCTGCCAGACCCACCAGGCCAGCAGGGCGAGGAACAGGAGGAAGACGACGGAGAGCAACTGGTTGCGCCGCTTGGCGCGGGGCCCCGGTGTGTCGTACAGGACGGAGCTCATCGCTTCACCGCCAGGCGCTTGGCGAGCCAGCCCAGGAGCAGGCCGGTCGGGAGGGTCAGGACCACGAAGCCGAAGGCGAAGACCGCGCCGATGGCCAGCGTCTGGGCCTCGTTCTCGATCATCGTCTTCATCAGGGCGGCGGCCTCGGCGACGCTGATCGCCGCCGCCACCGTGGTGTTCTTGGTCAGTGCGATCAGGACGTTGGCCAGCGGACCGATCACCGCGCGGAAGGCCTGCGGCAGCACGATCAGCCGGAGGGTCTGGGTGAAGTTCAGCCCGATCGCGCGGGCCGCCTCGGCCTGTCCCACGGGCACGGTGTTGATTCCGGAGCGGATCGCCTCGCAGACGAAGGCCGCGGTGTAGGCGGTCAGGCCGAGTATCGCGAGGCGGAAGCCCTGGACCTTGAAGTCGGAGGCACCGAGCGTCACGCCGAAGATGTCGGCGAGGCCGAGCGAGGTGAAGATGACGATGACGGTCAGGGGGATGTTCCGGACGATGTTGACGTAGGCGGTGCCGAACCCGCGCATCAGCGGAACCGGGCTGACCCGCATCGCGGCCAGCAGGGTGCCCCAGACCAGGGAGCCGACGGCGGAGAAGACGGTCAGTTTCACCGTCGTCCAGAACGCCCCTAGGACGTCGTAGCCTTGAAGAAAGTCGAACACGATTTCCCGCGCTTCCGGGTGTGTGGCGTACGTGGAGGGCATGGCGCGCCGCCGCCGGGGAAGCGGTGACGGGCGGCGCGCCCGAGGAACCGTGCGAAAACCTGCCGGATTCCTGCGTCTGCGGAATTCCGCGATACGTGAGATACGTGCGATACGCGCGGGTTCCGCCTTACCTGATGCCTTACTTGACGATCACGCCGATCTTCGGAGCGGGCTCGTTCTTGTAGTTCGCCGGGCCGAGGTTCTTGTCGACGGCCTTCTGCCAGGAACCGTCGCTGACCATCTTCTCCAGCGCCTTGTTGATCTTGTCGACGGTCGTGGAGTCGCCCTTCTTGACGCCGATGCCGTAGTTCTCGTTGCTCAGCTTCAGGCCGGTGAGCTTGAACTGGTCCTTGTACTTGTCCTGTGCGGCGAAGCCCGCGAGGATCGAGTCGTCCGTGGTCACCGCGTCGACGGAGCCGCTCTGGAGGCCGGCGATGCACTCCGAGTAGGTGCTGACCACCTTGAGGTTGGCCTTCGGGGCGATCGTCTGCTGGATGTTCTGCGCCGACGTCGAACCCGTCACGGAACACAGCTTCTTGCCGTTGAGGTCCGTGCCCTTGGCGATGGTCGAGTCCTTCTTGACCAGCAGGTCCTGGTGGGCCAGCAGGTACGGGCCGGCGAAGTCGACCTTCGCCTTGCGCTCGTCGTTGATCGAGTAGGTGGCCGCGATGAACTTCACGTCACCGCGCGCGAGGGCGGTCTCCCGGTCGGCGCTCTTGGTCTGCACGAACTCGATCTGGTTCGGCTTGTAGCCGAGCTGCCCGGCGACATAGGTGGCCACGTCCACGTCGAAGCCCGAGAAGGAACCGTCGGGTTCCTGGAGACCGAGACCCGGCTGGTCGTACTTGATGCCGATCTTGATCTTGTCGCCGCCCGAGGAACCGCTGTCGTCCTTGTCGCCGCTGCCGCACGCCGTGGCGGACAGGGCGAGCGCGAGCACGGCGGCAGAGGCGGCGGTGACCTTGCGGAGCTGCATGATGAACATCCTTTGCGTGGTGAAAGACGAGGTCCGTGCGGGACGGGTGACGCGACGCGGATCGCTGTGCGGATCAGGGATCAGTGGTGCAGGATCTTCGACAGGAAGTCCTTGGCCCGGTCGCTGCTCGGGTTGCTGAAGAACTGGTCCGGCGTGGCCTGTTCGACGATCCGGCCGTCGGCCATGAAGACGACCCGGTTCGCGGCCGAGCGGGCGAAGCCCATCTCATGGGTGACGACGATCATCGTCATGCCGTCCCTGGCCAGCTGCTGCATGACCTCCAGGACCTCGTTGATCATCTCGGGGTCCAGGGCCGAGGTCGGCTCGTCGAAGAGCATGACCTTCGGGTCCATCGCCAGCGCCCGAGCGATCGCGACACGCTGCTGCTGGCCGCCGGAGAGCTGCGCGGGGTACTTGTCGGCCTGGCTGCCCACGCCGACCCGGTCGAGCAGGGTGCGCGCCTTCTCCCCGGCCTGCTTCTTGTCCGCCTTGCGGACCTTGACCTGCCCGAGCATCACGTTCTCGAGCACCGTCTTGTGCGCGAAGAGATTGAAGGACTGGAAGACCATGCCGACGTCGGCGCGCAGCCGGGCCAGCTCCCTGCCCTCCTGGGGCAGCGCCCTGCCGTCGATCGTGATCGTTCCGGAGTCGATGGTCTCCAGGCGGTTGATGGTGCGGCACAGGGTGGATTTGCCGGACCCGGAGGGTCCGATCACCACGACGACCTCACCGCGGGCGATCGTCAGGTCGATGTCCTGGAGCACGTGCAACGCGCCGAAGTGCTTGTTGACGCTCTTCAGGGCGACCAGTTCGTCGACCGCGGCCAAGTCCTCCTTGGCCACCGATACTTCGGTCATCGCTTTCGGGCTCCGTCCTCCTCGGTTGCGGAGGAATGTATTTTTCGTGGATGACCGGCGTCATTACATCTGAGCGAGATCTGAGGATCACGATCCGGTAGCAGTCGGCCACAAGTCGTAGCGCCACCGGCCGTCCGCGTTTCGGCCGCGTAACGGAAACCGCGCGTCGCCGGAACCCACTTGACGCCGTCGGCGTCCATCAGCGTGACTGCCCTCGTGCACCCGCGCGGGCACGCGTCTTCTATAATGCGCGGGTTTTCCATGAACGATCCGACGACGAACGACGACCGTACGACCGCTGAACCGGAGGGGGACGGATGAGACTGCTGCTCGTTGAGGACGACAACCATGTCGCCGCCGCGCTCTCCGCGGTCCTGGCCCGGCACGGGTTCTCCGTCACGCATGCCCGCAGCGGCGAGGAGGCCCTGCGGGCCCTCGTCCCCGAGAGCGACGGCTACGACGTCGTCCTCCTCGACCTCGGCCTGCCCGACCAGGACGGCTACGAGGTCTGCGGCAAGATCCGCAAGCGCACCAGCACCCCGGTGATCATGGTGACGGCCCGCTCCGACGTCCGCTCCCGCATCCACGGCCTCAACCTCGGCGCCGACGACTACGTGGTGAAGCCGTACGACACCGGGGAACTCCTCGCCCGGATCCACGCCGTCAGCCGGCGCACCCACCACGAGGACGGCCCGGCCGGCGACAGCGCGCTGCGGCTCGGCCCCGTCCACATCGAACTGCCCACCCGCCAGGTGAGCGTGGACGGCAAGGTCGTCCAGCTCACCCGCAAGGAGTTCGACCTGCTGGCACTGCTCGCCCAGCGCCCCGGCGTGGTCTTCCGCCGGGAACAGATCATCAGCGAGGTCTGGCGCACCAGCTGGGAGGGGACCGGCCGCACCCTGGAGGTGCACGTCGCCTCCCTGCGTGCGAAGCTGCGCATGCCCGCGCTCATCGAGACCGTACGCGGCGTCGGCTACCGGCTCGTCGCCCCGGCCGCGTAGCGGGGACGGGTGCGCACACGTCTCCTTCCGCTGCTCATCGTCCTGATGGCGGCCGTGCTGCTCGCGCTCGGCGTTCCGCTCGCCGTCAGCACGGCCTCCGCGCAGCAGCAGAAGGTCGTCGTCGACCGCATCGACGACACCGCGCGGTTCGCGGCCCTCGCCCAGTTCGTGACCGACACGTCCACCACCGCGCGCCCCATGCGCACGGACGACCGCCTGGAGACCCTCCGCCGCGAACTGGCCAGCTACTACGGCGTCTACGGCATCCGCGCGGGCGTCTTCTACCGGAACGCCTCCTCCATGGCCAACGCGCCCGACGACTGGGTGCTGCCGACCGGCGGCGAGGTCCGCGAGGCCTTCGAGGAGGCCCTGCTCAGCCGGCGCAGCCACGACCCGGAGCAGGTGTGGCCCTGGCAGCGCAGCCGACTGGTGGTGGCCTCGCCGGTGATCCGGGACGGTGACGTCGTCGCCGTGGTGGTCACCGACTCGCCCACCGGGCCGATGCGCTCCCGCACCCTGCGGGGCTGGCTGCTCATCGGCGCCGGCGAGGGCGCGGCGATGCTGCTCGCCGTCGGCGCGGCGCTGCGGCTGACCGGGTGGGTGCTGCGGCCGGTACGGGTGCTCGACGCCACCACGCACGCGATCGCCAGCGGCCGGCTCAAGTCCCGGGTCGCGGCGGCCGGCGGTCCGCCGGAACTCAGAAGGCTGGCCCGGGCGTTCAACGAGATGGCGGACAACGTCGAGGACGTGCTGGAGCAGCAGCGGGCGTTCGTCGCCGACGCCTCCCACCAGCTGCGCAACCCCCTCTCCGCGCTGCTGCTCCGCATCGAACTGCTCGCCCTCGAACTACCCGAGGGCAACGAGGAGATCGCCTCGGTCCGCACCGAGGGCAAGCGGCTCGCGCAGGTCCTGGACGACCTGCTCGACCTGGCGCTGGCCGAGCACGCCGAGGCGTCCCTGATGCTGACCGACATCGGACGGCTGGCCGAGGAGCGGATCACCGCGTGGGCACCGGCCGCCGCGGCGCAGGGGGTCCGGCTGACGGGGGACTGCGCGCCGACCACCGGGTGGGCCGACCCGGTCACACTGTCCAGCGCGCTGGACGCGGTGATCGACAACGCGGTGAAGTTCTCGCCGGAGGGGGGCGAGGTGACGGTGACCGTGACCGCCGCCGGTGACGTGTCGACGGTCGTGGTGACCGACACGGGACCGGGGTTGACGGACGAGGAGCTCGTGCGCGTGGGGGACCGGTTCTGGCGGAGCGGACGGCACCAGAACGTGAAGGGGTCGGGGCTGGGGCTGTCGATCACGCGGGCGTTGCTGGCGACGGGTGGGGGGTCGCTGTCGTACGAGCACGGTGAGCCGCGGGGGTTGCGGGTGACTGTGTCTGTGCCGCGGGGTGGGTGAGAGCGGGGGCTGCGGTTGTGTGTTCGGTGCGGTTGGGTGGAGGCTGGTCGCGCCCACGCGGCGGAGCCGCAGGTCGATACAGCCCCGCGCCCCTGCGGGGCGCTGCAGGTGGGGCGCTTCGCGGTTACGGCTTCACCGAGCGGTAGTACCGCCTTGCCCCCTCCTGCAGCGGCAGCGGGTCCGTGTAGATCGCCGTGCGCAGGTCCACCAGCTGGGCCGAGTGGACGTGGTTGCCGATGTCGTCGCGGCTCTTGATGACCGTGCGGGTCACCCATTCGGTGAGGCGCGGGTCCATGTCCTTGCGGGTCATCAGGACGTTGGACACCGCGATCGTGGGCACCGCCGTGCCCTGCTGCACCGACGGGTACGCCGACTCCGGCATGTTGGTCGCCCGGTAGTAGAGCGCGGCCTCGCTCTCGGTGTGCAGCTTGGTGACGAGGCTGCCGCTGATCGGCACGAACGTGAAGCTGAACTTCTCGGCCAGGTCCAGCAGCCCCTTGGTCGGCAGTCCGCCGGACCAGAAGAAGGCGTCGATCCTGCCCTTCCGCAGCTGGTCCGGGCCGGTGTCTATGCCCTCGGACACCGGGGTGATGTCCTTCGCCGGGTCCACCCCGGCGGCCCTGAGCACCCGGTTGGCGATCAGCCGGACCCCCGAGTCGGGCAGCCCGATCGCCACCCTCTTGTGCCGCAGTTGCGCGACGCTGGTGATCCCGGAGTCGCTGGGCACGACCAGCTGCACGTAGTCGTCGTAGAGCCGGGCCACCCCGCGCAGCTTTCCGGCGCCCTTTCCGTCGTTCAGTTCGTACGTCTCCACCGCGTCGGCCGCCGCGATGGTGAAGTCGGCCCGGCCGGTCGCCACCCGCTGCACGTTCTCGTACGAGCCGTTGCTCTGCACCAGTTTCACCTTCAGCCCGGGCATGTCCCTGGCCAGCTCGGTGCGCAGCCGTTCGCCGTACTCCTGGTAGACGCCGCGCAGGGTCCCGGTGCTGAAGGTGATCGTCCCGGTCGGCGGCTTCTCGCCCAGCGGCAGCAGCCACCACAGCAGCAGGCCGGACGCGACGAAGCAGGCGGCTGCGCCCTGGAGCGCGCGGCGCCTGCCGATACGGGGGAAGACCTTGGGCATGCGCGCGATCCTGCCAGCAGGGCAGGGTCCTGGCCAGGGGAGGCGGCCGGGGCCGGGGGCAGGGCGGCGGCCCCGGACTGTCAGTGGCGGCGGCTAGAGTCGTTCGCATGACCAGTTCCGTCCCCGGTGCCCCGACCGGTACCTCACCCGCCCGCCTCGTCCGGGAGTTCCACCACGCCTTCGGCCTGGACGCCCGCACCACGCCGACCGAGGTGTCCCCGGAACTGGCCGCGCACCGGGGGGAGCTGCTCGCCGAGGAGGCCGCGGAGGTCGCCGAGGTCGCGGTCGAAGGGCCCCTCGACCGGCTCGCGCACGAGCTGGCGGACGTGGTCTACGTGGCGTACGGCACCGCGCTGGTGCACGGGATCGATCTGGACGCGGTCCTCGCCGAGATCCACCGGTCCAACATGAGCAAGCTGGGGCCCGACGGGCAGGTGGCCCGCCGGGCCGACGGCAAGGTGCTCAAGGGCGAGCACTACCGGGCGCCGGACGTGTCGGCGGTGCTGCGCGGCCAGGGCTGGAGACCGGGCGGCGCGGCCTGACCCGGGGTCAGAGGCTGCCGCCTGCCAGCTTCCACTCGCGGTGCAGGGCGCCCAGTGGGATGCCCCGTTCCAGCACCGGGGTGCCGAAGACCGACAGCTGGAGGCGCAGGGTGCCGGAGAGGTCGACCCCGCCGTACAGGCTCCAGTCGCCCTGGACGTCCGCGCCCGGGGTCGCGGAGGTGGCGGTGACCGTGCCGGTCGCCTCACCGCGCAGGTACGGCGCCAGGTCGGCGGTGACACCGACGCTGCCGTAGAGGCCGACGGAGGCCTCGGCGCCGAGCGTGGTCCTGACGCCGCCCGCGGTGGTCACCGAGGTGCGCACCGGCGTGCTCGTCATGGTCGAGCTGCTGACCGGCGTCCAGCCCTGGGTTGTGCCGAAGGTGCCGCCCGCCTTGAAGTCGCCCTTCAGGTTCTGCTCCACGTCGACGGAGATCTTCCCGTCGCCGCTCACCTGGAGGTAGCAGGTCAGGTCGAGGTTGACGACGACGGGGACCGCGCCGACCTGGAGCACGGGGTCGGCGTGCAGCTTGGCGAACGGGATGCGCAGCGGGGTGGCCGTGGCCGCCGCCCGCCCCTTGACCGCCCAGCCGGAGTCCCAGTCGCCGGAGACGCCGAGGTAGGCGGAGCCGGGCGCGCTGCCGGTGCCCGCGCCGCCGTAGGCGAAGTCGACCTGCGGGGCGACCTGGACGAAGCCGGAGACCGAGGCCGCTGCGGACGCCGGGGCGCCCTCGGCGGTCGGTATCTCGGTGCTGACGTCCAGCCGGAGGCTGCCGAGCGGCACGTGGGCGCCCTCGGGACCGACGTGTACGTCACCGGCCTTGGACCAGGAGACCTTGACGTCGGGCAGCAGCTTGTCGACGTCGAAGGCGGCCGGGTCGACGGGCGCGGTGCCCTTGGCGGTGTCGTCGCCGAGGAGGGCGTCGAGGGTGGCGGGCTCGGTCTGCACCTCGGTGCCGGCGTCGGTCTCGCCGAGCACCTTGGTCACCTTGGCGAGCAGTCCGTCCGGGGCGCCGGGCGCGGGGGTGCTGGCGATGACGTCACCGACGGCGGCCTGGCGGGCGGCGGCCGAGGCGGAGACCGATGGCGAGGGGGTGGGGGAGACCGTCGGGGCGGCCGGACTGCCCTTGCCCGGAGAACTCCCCTTCGTGGCGCCGGATATGACGGCCCGTCGGGTCTTGCTGTCGTACGAGCTGACGGTGAGCGCGGTGCGGTGGGCCGGTCGGCCCGCACCCGCCGAGCCGGCGGCCGTGGTCGCGGTGGCGGCGGGTGCGGCGGCGACGGCGAGCGACTGTCCGTCCGTGCGGGCGGCGGCGGAGGCCCCCGTCGGAGACCCGGGCGGTCTCCCGGGCGTGGTCGCCGGCGGAGGTCTGGTGCTGCGGCGAGGAGCAGCCGGCGGCGAGGATGAGGGCGGTCACGGCGAAGGCGGGCATGAGGGCATGCCCTGGCCTCGTGCGTCTGCGCAAGGTCGGTCCTGAGGGTGGGGGGTCGCGAAGGAACACCGACTTTGTTACCGATGGGTAGAACTGGTCGGTAACTCGATGTGGCCCCGAGCATGCCACGCCTCCGGCATAGGAACTCCACAATCAGGTCACATCCCGACGTGACCTGAACCACGGCGACTTCAGGCCGCCGTGGCCGTTTCCGCGAAGGGTCAGCCCTGCTGCTGCGCGGCCGCCCGGCGCTGCCGCTTGCCGAGGGGTGCCTGGGAGAGGTCCTCCGCGCTGGACCGGAGGTTCTTGTAGCCGTAGCCGCGCTCGGCCAGCCACGCCCTGGCTGCCTCCTCGGCACGCTCGGTGGCCTCCAGGATGTCCTCCTCGTCCTCCCCGCTGTCCTGGAAGCGGAAGGTGAAGGCGGGACGGGCGTCGATGTCGTAACTGAGGTGGCCCTCGGGCGTGAAGGCCGCGCGCAGTACGTCGTGTTCGGCGGCCCGGGAGAGCAGTTCGGCGCGTTGCGCGGCGCTGAGGCCGTCGAAGACGCCGCGGACGGTGACGCGGAAGGTGCGGGTGGTCATGGCGCGACCCTAGGC
This sequence comes from Streptomyces sp. NPDC058464, assembly GCF_042721035.1. Lineage (NCBI taxonomy): Bacteria > Bacillati > Actinomycetota > Actinomycetes > Kitasatosporales > Streptomycetaceae > Streptomyces > Streptomyces sp. NPDC058464. The sequence continues at coordinate 194,862 of NZ_JBHXMA010000012.1, read as the reverse complement.
AGGACGGGGCGCACCGCTCCACCGCATTTCCGGCGCCCCTCCGGTGCTACCCGCCGACCTGGCCGAGCCGCAGGTTCCAGCGACCGGGCCCGCCCGTGATCTCCGTCGCCGACAGCGGCGGGGTGTCCACGCGCCAGAACGCGGTATCGGGCGCCCCCAGCACGTGCAGCACCATGGCCCGCACCACCTCCGGCTCCACCACGGCGATCGTCCTGCCGATGGTCAGGCCCGTCCGGTCCAGCCAGCCGGTGACCCGCGCGCACAACTCCCTTACCGACTCGCCCCCGTGGGGCGCGGCGCCCGGGTCGGTCAGCCACTGGAGCAGCGCGTCGGGTTCGGCGGCGCCGATCTCGTCCAGCGCCCGGCCCCGCCAACGGCCCGCGTCCAGGCCCGACAGCTCGGGCTCCGCCGAGGCGTCCAGGCCCAGCGCGGCCGCCGTCTCCCGGCAGCGCACGCCGGGGGAGTGGACGACCTCGCCCGCGGCCGGCAGGGACAGCGCGACCTTCCCGGGGTTCTCGATCGAGTCACCGTCGTAGAAGCGGGCCCGCCGCAGCGAGGGTGTGAAGGCCGGGGCTATCAGGATGACTCGGCAGGTCACGGGGCGGTTCCTCCATGGTCGTCCATCGGTGTCGGGCGGAGTCTGGCGATGTCGGGCGGTGTCTGGTCGTGGCGGCGACGGGTGACGGCGGCGGTGACGGGTGACGGCGGTGGTGACGGCGGGTGCCGGACGCGCACGACAGTACGCCGGGCGGCACCCCCCCCAGGGCCCCGCGAGCGCTCCGCGCGCCCCCAGCGTGGCGCCCCCGCGCGCCGGCGGCGGTGCGGGGCCCCGGCGGTGGGGTGGGGGGTCCCCCGCGCCCCCCGACAGTACGCCGTCCGGCACCCGCCACAGGACCCGGCTAGAGCTCCGCGCGCACCGAGCGTGCCGCCGCGACGAGGTTCTCCAGGGAGGCCCGGACCTCAGGCCAACCGCGGGTCTTCAGCCCGCAGTCGGGGTTGACCCAGAGCCGTTCGGCGGGGATGGCCCGCAGGCCGGTCCGCACCAGGTCGGCGGCCTCCGCCGGGCTCGGCACCCGGGGCGAGTGGATGTCGTAGACCCCGGGTCCCGCCTCGCGCGGATAGCCGTGCGCGGCGAGTTCGCGGGCGACCTGCATGTGCGAGCGGGCCGCCTCCAGGCTGATGACGTCCGCGTCGAGGTCGTCGATGGCCCGGACGATGTCACCGAACTCGGCGTAGCACATGTGCGTGTGGATCTGGGTCTCCGGACGGACTCCGCCGGTCGTCAGGCGGAACGCCTCGGTCGCCCACGCCAGGTACCCGTCCCGGTCGGCGGCCCGCAGCGGCAGGGTCTCGCGCAGCGCGGGCTCGTCGACCTGGATGACCGAAGTGCCCGCCCTCTCCAGGTCGTCGACCTCGTCGCGCAGGGCGAGGGCGACCTGGCGGGCGGTGTCGCCGAGCGGCTGGTCGTCGCGGACGAACGACCAGGCCAGCATGGTCACCGGCCCGGTCAGCATGCCCTTGACGGGGAGGTCGGTGAGGGACAGGGCGTACGACGTCCAGCGCACCGTCATCGGCTCGGGGCGGGAGATGTCACCGGCCAGGACCGGCGGGCGCACGTACCGGGTGCCGTACGACTGGACCCAGCCGTGCCGGGTGGCCAGGTACCCCGTCAACTGCTCGGCGAAGTACTGGACCATGTCGTTGCGTTCGGGTTCGCCGTGCACCAGGACGTCCAGGCCGGCCTTCTCCTGGAAGGCGACCACCTCCCGGATCTCGGACCTGACCCGCTCCTCGTAGCCGGCCGTGTCGATCCGGCCCGCCCGCAGGTCCGCGCGTGCGGTGCGCAGTTCGCCGGTCTGCGGGAACGAGCCGATGGTCGTCGTCGGCAGCAACGGCAGCCGCAGGTGGGCGCGTTGGGCGGCGGCGCGGTCGGGGTACGGCTGGGCGCGGCGGACGTCGGCCGGGGTGACGGCGGCGCACCGGGCACGGACCGCGGGATCACAGGTGATCGGTGAACCCGCCCGGGAGGCCAGGTCGGCCCGGTTGGCGGCGAGTTCGGCGGCGATGGTGTCGGGCCCCTGGGCGAGCCCCTTGGCGAGGGTGACGATCTCGGCGGTCTTCTGCTTCGCGAAGGCCAGCCAGCGCAGGACCTGCGGAGCGATGTCCCGCTCGGCGGCCGTGTCCAGTGGCACGTGGAGGAGGGAGCAGGAGGCGGCGACGTCGACCCGGCCGGCGAGGCCCAGCAGGGTGCCGAGGGTGGTGAGGGACGCCGGCAGGTCGTTGACCCAGACGTTGCGGCCGTCGACGACACCGGCGACCAGCCGCTTGCCGGGCAGCCCCCCGACGGCGGCCAGGGCGTCCAGGTTGGCGGCCGCCGCCCCGGTGAAGTCCAGGGCGAGCCCCTCGACCGGGGCCTTCGCCAGCACCGGCAGGGCCTCGCCGAGCCGGCCGAAGTAGGAGGCGACCAGGAGCTTCGGCCGGTCGGTGCGGGCGCCCAGGTCGCGGTAGGCGCGGGCGACGGCGGCCAGCTCGCCCGGGGTGCGGTCCTGGACCAGGGCGGGCTCGTCGAGCTGCACCCACTCGGCCCCGGCCGCCCGCAGGTCGGCGAGTACCTCGGCGTACACCGGGAGCAGCCGGTCGAGGAGGATGAGCGGGTCGAAGCCGGCGGGCACACCGGGCGCCGGCTTGGCGAGCAGCAGATAGGTGACCGGGCCGACCAGCACCGGCCGGGCCGCGAGCCCGAGGGCCAGCGCGTCCCGCAGCTCGTCCACCTGCTTGGCGGAGTTCGCGGCGAAGACGGTGTCGGGACCCAACTCCGGCACCAGGTAGTGGTAGTTGGTGTCGAACCACTTCGTCATCTCCAGCGGCGCGCTGTCCTGGGTGCCGCGGGCCATGGCGAAGTAGCCGTCCAGGGCATCGGCTTCGACGGCGGCGCGGTGCCGCTCGGGGACGGCGCCGACCATCACGGTGGTGTCGAGGACGTGGTCGTAGTACGAGAAGTCGCCGGTCGGCACCTCGTGGAGGCCGGCCTCGGCGAGCTGCCGCCAGGTGGAGCGGCGCAGTTCGGCGGCGGTGGCCCGCAGGGCGCCGGCGGTGACCCGGCCCTGCCAGTAGCTCTCGATCGCCTTCTTCAGTTCCCGGGCCGGCCCCTGGCGGGGGTAGCCGTACACGGTGGCCCGGGCTGCCGCGGCTGCGGACTTGGCTGTCACGGAGATCTCCTTCGCGAGACGATTCCCTGAGATCCCGGTGACGGGACGAGAGCGCGAAGGGATGACGAACCGGACGGCGGCGGTCGTATACGACCGTCCGTCCGATGTGCACGCCGACCCGCCCACGAGGTCACCGGGATGTCCGCGCACGAGTGGTTCGCACACGGGCAGTTGGCAGGTCTTCGGACTCGCGGGCGCGTCTCGTGGCCGTACGAGACCCCTACTGGCCGTCGCTTCCCGGATCCGGTGGATCCAGTGCGTATGACGGCGGTCGTTCCCACTCACCGCTGCGGGGCAGTCCCGGACTCACACCGGGTTCCCTCTTACGACACCCCGCCTGGCGGACAGGGCGAACCAGCTGCGGCACCCACCTTACGACCCCGGCCAGGGGCGCGCCCCAAAGGGGCGCGGGGAACTGCGCGACCAGCCAAGGACAAACCCGCACCCGCCGTCCGCGAACACCCCCACCCCCCTAGGCGAACGTCTCCCTACCCCAACAACTCACCGACCTGACCGCAACGCCCGCGACAGGCCCAGCGCAGCGGTCCGCACCGCCGGTGCCAGCTGCGCCGGCCGAAACCGCCCGCACGGCACGGCCACCGACAGTGCCGCCACCGCCGTCGGCCCGTCGAAAACCGGCGCCGCGATACAGCTGACCCCCTCCGCGGCCTCTTCCTCCTCGTACGCCAGCCCGGCGACCTGCGCCTGCTCCACTGCCGTACGCAGCCGCGCAGGCTCCGTCATCGAGCGGGCCGTCAACCGCGGCAGCGGCGCCGCCAGCACCTCCTCGACCAGCTCGGCGCCCGAGAACGCCAGCAGGGCCTTGCCGACCCCGGTGCAGGTCAGCGGGAGCCGGCCGCCGATCCGGGACGGCAGCCGCAGCACGTCGTGGCCGTGGATGCGCTCGACGTAGACCACCTCGTGGCCCTCGCGCACCCCGAGGTGCACGGTCTCGTGGGTGGCCTCGAACAGGTCCTGGAGGAACGGCAGCGCGGCCTCCCGCAGATCCTGTCGGCGCGGCACCAGCGACCCCAGCTCGAAGAGGGCGCCGCCCAGCCGGTAGGTGTCCGCGTCCCGCTCCAGCAGGCCGAGCCGGACCAGCTCGGCGCAGAGCCGGAACACGGTGGTCTTGGGCAGCTTGGACCGCTCGGCCAGTTCCGTCAGACGGAACGCGCCGCCGTTCGGTCGGTAGCAGTCCAGGACCGCCACGGCCTTGTCGAGCATGTTTCCCTGATTGCTGTTCCGTACCACGGAACATATTTTGCCTCGTTTCCCGGCGCCCGCCTATACCTGTCGGCATGAGCCCTGACCTCGTCACCAAGGTGGCCGACGTCCTCGACGAAGCCACCCGCACCGGCATCCCCTGCGCCCCTGTGCGCGCCCTCCTCCCCGAGGACGACATCGAGACCGCCTACGCGGTGCAGCGGCTGCACGTCGAGCGTGGCATGGCCGCGGGCCGCCGGCTGGTGGGCCGCAAGATCGGGCTGACCTCGCCCGCCGTGCAGCGGCAGCTCGGGGTCGGACAGCCCGACTTCGGGGCCCTCTTCGCGGACATGGCGGTCGCCGAGGGCGAGCCGGTCGCGGCCGGCCGGCTCCTCCAGCCCAAGGTGGAGGCCGAGGTCGCCCTGGTCCTCGCCACCGACCTGCCGCACCGCGACCCGACCGTCGCCGACCTGCTGCGGGCCACCGCCTTCGCGCTGCCCGCGCTGGAGATCGTGGACAGCCGGATCGCCGACTGGGACATCACCATCGTCGACACCGTCGCCGACAACGCCTCCAGCGGCCTGTTCGTCCTCGGCGGCACACCGGTCCCGCTGGACCGGGTCGACCTGCGTGGGGTCCGGATGACCCTGGCCAAGAACGGCGAGACCGTCTCGCAGGGCACCGGCGCCGACTGCCTGGGCAGCCCGCTCACCGCCGCCCGCTGGCTCGCCGCCACCCTGGCCGGGCTCGGCGACCCGCTGCGGGCCGGCGACATCGTCCTGACCGGAGCGCTCGGCCCGATGGCGGTCGCCGCCGAGGGCGACGAGTTCACCGCCCGCATCGAGGGCCTCGGCACGGTCGGGGTCACCTTCGCCACCGAGGGAGCAGCATGACCACGAAGGTCGCCGTCATCGGGTCCGGGAACATCGGCACCGACCTGATGATCAAGATCCTGCGGCTCTCCGAGTCCCTGGAGATCGCCGCCATGGCCGGTATCGACCCGGACTCGGACGGCCTGGCCCGCGCCCGCCGCCTCAAGGTGGCCACCACCCACGAGGGCGTGGACGGGCTGGTCGGCCTGGACGAGTTCGAGGACGTCTCGACCGTCTTCGACGCCACCTCCGCCGGCGCCCACCGCCGTCACGACGAGGTGCTGCGCGCCCTCGGCCGTACGGTCGTCGACCTCACCCCCGCCGCGCTCGGCCCGTACGTGGTCCCGCCCGTCAACGGCGACGCCCACCTGGACGCCCCGAACGTCAACATGGTCACCTGCGGCGGCCAGGCCACCATCCCGGTCGTGGCCGCGGTGAACGCCGTGACACCCGTCCACTACGGCGAGATCGTCGCCTCGATCTCCTCCCGCTCCGCCGGGCCCGGCACCCGCGCCAACATCGACGAGTTCACCGAGACCACGGCGTCCGCCATCGAGAAGGTCGGCGGCGCGGCCCGCGGCAAGGCGATCATCGTGCTCAACCCGGCCGAACCGCCCCTGATCATGCGGGACACCGTGCACTGCCTGGTCGGCGACTGCGACGACGCGGCGGTCACGGCCTCGGTCGAGGAGATGGTCGCGCGCGTGCAGACGTACGTCCCCGGCTACCGCCTCAAGCAGAAGGTGCAGTTCGAGCGGGTGGCCGCCGACGACCCCCTGCGCACCCTGGCTCCCGGCGACGCCGTGAAGGTCTCCGTCTTCCTCGAAGTGGAGGGCGCCGCCCACTACCTGCCCGCCTACGCCGGCAACCTCGACATCATGACCTCGGCCGCGCTGCGCACCGCGGAGCGCATGGCCGCCCACCGCACCCCGGAGGTGGCCTCCCGATGACCGGTCCCCGCCTGTACGTCCAGGACGTCACCCTGCGGGACGGCATGCACGCCGTCCGCCACCGCTACACCGTCGACCAGGCCCGCACCATCGCCGCCGCCCTCGACGCCGCAGGAGTCCGCGCCATCGAGGTCGCCCACGGCGACGGCCTGTCCGGCTCCAGCGTCACCTACGGCGTCGGCGCGCACACCGACTGGGAGTGGATCGAGGCGGTCGTGGGCGCCGTCCACCAGGCGATCCCCACCACTCTCCTCCTCCCGGGCATCGGCACGGTCCACGACCTGAAGCAGGCCCACTCCCTGGGCATCCGCTCGGTCCGCATCGCCACCCACTGCACCGAGGCCGACATCTCCGCCCAGCACATCGCCGCCGCGCGGGAACTGGGCATGGACGTGGCCGGGTTCCTGATGATGTCCCACCTCGCCGAACCCGCCGAACTCGCCCGCCAGGCCAAGCTGATGGAGTCCTACGGCGCGCACTGCGTGTACGTCACCGACTCCGGCGGCCGCCTGACCATGGACGGCGTCCGCGACCGGGTCCGCGCCTACCGGGACGTCCTCGACCCGGCCACCGGACTCGGCATCCACGCCCACCACAACCTCGGCCTGGGCGTGGCCAACTCGGTCGTCGCCGTCGAGAACGGCGTCACCCGCGTCGACGCCTCCCTCGCCGGGCAGGGCGCCGGGGCGGGCAACTGCCCGCTGGAGGCGTTCGTCGCGGTCGCCGACCTGATGGGCTGGGAGCACGGCTGCGAACTGTTCCCGCTGATGGACGCCGCGGACGACGTCGTACGACCGCTGCAGGACCGCGAGGTACGGGTGGACCGCGAGACCCTCACCCTCGGCTACGCGGGCGTGTACTCCAGCTTCCTGCGGCACGCGGAGGCCGCCGCCCGGCGCCATGGCCTCGACACCCGCGCCATCCTGGTCGAGGTGGGCCGCCGCAAGCTGGTCGGCGGGCAGGAGGACATGATCACGGACATCGCCCTGGACCTCACCGGGAGCAGCTGACGCGTGATTGTCAGTGCCGGCTGACACACTCGTCGACGTGGACACCCAACGCCGTGAACTGGCCGCACGCTTCGTCGAGTCGCACCGGGAAGGCTGCTTCCTGCTCCCCAACGCGTGGGACGCGGGAAGCGCCCGGATCCTGGAAGCGGCCGGGTTCCCGGCCGTGGCCACCACCAGCGCGGGCATCGCCTTCTCGCTGGGCCGCGCGGACCACGACTACGGCGGCGGCCGGGTCGACCGCGCGACGATGGTGGAGCGGATCCGGGACATCGCCGCCGAGGTGCGGATCCCGGTGAGCGCGGACCTGGAGGACGGGTTCGGGGAGTCCCCCGAGACCGTGGCCGAGACGATCTCGATGACCCTCGGCGCCGGAGCCGCGGGCGGCAACATCGAGGACTTCACGGGCGACCGCGCACAGCCGCTGTACGACCCGAAGCTGGCGGCCGACCGGATCCGCGCCGCGCGCGAGGTGATCGACGCGGCCGGCGAGCCGTTCGCCCTGGTCGGCCGGACCGACGTGCTGCTCACCGGCGGCCCCCTCGACGAGGCGGTGCGCCGGGCCAACGCCTACCTCGCGGCGGGCGCCGACTGCGCGTTCGTGCCGGGCGCGGCGGACGCGGCGACGATCGGCACGCTGGTCAGGGAGATCGACGGGCCGTTGAACGTGGTGATGGGGCTGACGGGCGGCGCTCTGTCCCTGGCCGACCTCCGTGAACTCGGCGTGCGCCGGGTCACGGTGGGCGGGAGTATCGCGCGGGCGATGTACGCGCAGCTGCTGGGCGCGGCGCGGGAGCTGGCGGAGCGGGGGACCTTCTCGTACGCCGAGCACCAGATCTCGCAGACGGATCTGAACGAGCTCTTCCGGAGATGACGAGCTCGTCCGGGGACGAGGAAGCGGGGGGGGCGGGGGTTCGGCCCCCCCCCCCCCCCCCCGCCTGGGGGGGCCCCGCTGCCGGCTGATGACGTGCACGACGAACGCATGAGGCTCCTGTGTTCTTCGGATG
>NZ_JBHXMA010000012.1:106990-186604 GCF_042721035.1 Streptomyces sp. NPDC058464 | reverse complement strand
TATTCCCCCCCCGTCCCTTTCTTATTCTCTCCGGGTGGGGCGGACCGCCGGGGGGGGGGGGGGCCGGGGGCGGGGGGGGGGGCGGCCCCCCCCCCCCCCCCGCCCGCTCGTCGCCGCTGCCGTTACGACAGCTTGATCACTGAGTAGTCGTCGCAGTAACCGGCCGCCGAACCGGAGTTCTTGTAGCAGTAGACCCCGGCGGAGGTGGTGGAGACGCCCGTGGTGAAGAAGATCGGCTGCTGGGCGTAGGACGTGGTCGAGGTCCGCAGGTACGTCTCCGTACCGCCGAAGCTCTTCACGCCGACCGCGACCTCCTCACCTGCGGTGGCCACCTTGGCCCAGCCGACCAGCAGATAGGTGCCACTGGAGGTGAGACCGCTCACCGTCTGGATGGCGCCGCTGGCACTGACCCCGGTCTGCAGCGCGTAGGTGCCGGAGCGGGCGTTGGAGGCGACCACACTGGACGCCGTACCGGTCGACTGGGCCCAGGGGGTCAGGGCGCCGGTCTCGTAGCCGGGGTTGGTGACGGCGTTGGCGGCGGAGGACAGGGGCTCCACCGCGAGGTCGTCGCAGTAGCCCGCGCCGCTGCCGCCGGAGTTCTTCCAGCAGTAGACCGTCGCCGTGGTGCTCGACGAGCCGGTGGTGAACAGGACGGCCGCCTGGCTGTAGGACGTGGTGGCGATGTTGGTGTAGGTCTCCGTGCCGCCGAAGTTCTTCACGCCGATCGCGAGGGTCTCACCCGCGGTGGCGACCTTGGCCCAGCCGGTCAGCAGATAGGTGGTGCTGGGGCTGAGGCCGGTCAGGGCCTGGTTGGCGCCGCTGCTGCTCGCGGTCGTGGTGAGCGCGTAGCTTCCGGTGCGGGCGTTGGCCGCGGTCACGGAGGAGGAGTTGCCGCTGGCCTGCGTCCACGGGCTCAACGCCCCCGTCTCGAAGCCCGCGTTGGAGAGCAGGTTGCCGCCGGTGCCGTTGTAGGCGCCGATGTTGGGGGCGGTCGTCGCGGAGACGGCGTTGCCGAAGGCGTCGTAGCCGCCGTTGGAACTGATCACCGTGCCGGCCCGGATCACCGGGGAGGACGCGTGCACCTGGTAGGCGTTCTTGCCGGTGTACGAGGACGAGGTGCCGGCGTTGCCCGGGTTGCGGAACTCGGGGTCGGCGGTCACCTTCGCGGCGTCGGCGGGCTCGCGGGACGGGTGGTTGCCGTAGAAGAGGTTGTTGGAGTAGGTCGACGTGCCGGTGGTGGTGAAGTAGTTGCCGGAGCCGTAGTTGAAGACGGCGTTGTTCTGGAAGGACAGGGCGCCGCTGATGGAGGTGCCGGAGCGGGAGTACAGGATCGGGGTGCTCAGGCCGTCCCGGACGGAGAAGGTGTTGTTGTAGAACAGCGGGACGGCGGACGAGCTGCCGCTCTGGTTGGGGACTCCGCCGACGAAGTGCAGGACTCCGGCGCCGTGGGTCTGGGTGCCGGAGGTGGGGCAGCCGGAGTTGCTGCCGTCGTTCTCGCTGATGTTGTAGCGGACCACCGTGCCGTCGCTGGGGACGGTGGAGGTGGGCTCGTTGGCGATGGTGAACGGGGGCATCACCAGCAGGAAGCCGCCCAGGTTCTGGTGGCTGTAGTTGTACTGGAACGTGGTGTTGTGGTTGCCCCAGTCCACGTCGAAGCCGGTGCCGTCGGCGCCGTTGACGTGGCAGTAGACCTCGTTGTTCTGGACGACGGTGTTGCTGCTGCCGGACATCCAGATACCGGCGGAGGCGCCGTTGCAGTACTGGCCGGACGGCGGGCAGGTGGACTTGGCGCCGCCGTAGCCCGCCTTGTTGCCGTCGATCAGGGCGCCGTCGTTCTTCACGACGAGGATGTCGTCGGCGCCGTCGTAGGTCATCGTGTTGCCCCGGATGACGGTGTTCGTGGTCAGGCCGGTGCCCTGGCCGTCCCCGTCGGGGGTGACGGCGACGGCGATCCGGTCGACGTGGTCGAAGGTGTTGTTCTCGACGACGACGTCGTCCCAGGTGGAGACCGGGGTGGTGTGGTCGGTCTGGACGCCGACGCCCGCGTTGGTGGAGTACCAGCCGCCGCCGTAGCCCGCGATGTTGTGGATGTACATGTCGTGCACGCGGATGTGGTGCAGGACGCCGCCGGAGCTGTTCTCGGCGAGGACGCCCGAGCGGTAGGCGGGCGAGGAGGCGTTGTCGACCAGCTCCAGGCCGCCGATGTCCCAGTACTGCTGGTTGAGCAGCTTGACGACCGCGCCGGTGGCACCGGCCGCGTCGATGACCGGCTTGGCGCCGGAGCCGTAGGAGCTGATCGAGATGTTGCTGCCCGAGGCTCCCGAGCCGCCCGGGGAGAGCTGGCCGGTGCAGGTGGTGCCGGCCTTGAACAGGATGCTGTCGCCTGCGGCGAAGGTGGTGCCGTTGACGCTGCCGACCGCGTTCCAGGGGCTGGCCTGGGTGCCGGTGCCGTTGCTGGATGCCGAGCAGTCGACGTAGTAGGCGGTGCCGGCGGCGTGTGCGGCGGTGGCCGGGACGAGCAGGGCGCCGGCCAGGGTGGCCAGAAGAGTCAGCACGCGGGCTGTTCGACTGGCCGTACTTGAGGTTGATCTGCGACGCTTCATTGCGGCGCTCCTTGGTGAGAGTGAGTGTCCTCCGAAAGCCGGGCGGGTCCGTTGCCGCGGACCCGTCCGGAACTTGTGGGGTGCGGGACCGGCCGCGGGTGCCGGTGCGTTGTGGCTGGTCGCGCCCACGCGGCGGAGCCGCAAATTGAGACAGTCCCGCGCCCCCGAGAAGGTGGGGCCGCTGGTCCCACCTCAAAGGGGCGCGGGGAACTGCGCGACCAGCCCCCACCGGCCCGCGGCCGATCCGCTACCAGGACGCCAGCGAGCCGTCCCTGTTCCGCCATACCGGGTTGCGCCAGCGGTGGCCCTTCTGCGCCGCCTCCCGGACGACGGCCTCGTCGATCTCGATGCCCAGACCCGGACCCGTCAGCCGGTCGATGTAGCCGTCCTTCACCTCGAAGGGCGAGGTGTCGGCCAGGTACCCCAGCAACCCGCTGCTGTCGCCGTACCCGATGCCCAGTGACTGTTCCTGGATCAGGAAGTTCGGGACGGCGAAGTCGAGTTGGAGGCTCGCGGCGAGGGCGATGGGGCCGAGGGGGCAGTGCGGGGCGACGAGGACGTCGTAGGTCTCCGCCAGCGCAGCGATCCTGCGGGTCTCCGAGATGCCGCCCGCGTGGCTGATGTCGGGCTGGGCCACCGCGATCCCGTCGCCGAGGACGTCACGGAAGTCCCAGCGGGAGAAGAGGCGTTCGCCCGTGGCGATGGGGATGGACGTGGCACGGACGACCTCGCCGAGGTCGCGCGTGAACTCCGGCAGCACCGGCTCCTCCACGAACATCGGCAGCAGCGGCTCCAGGTAGGGAAGGACCCGCCGCGACATCGCTCCGCTGAAGCGGCCGTGGAAGTCCAGCGCCAGGTCCCGGTCGGGGCCGATCGCCTCGCGGACGGCCGTCACCCGGTCCACGATCGCGGCGATCGCGGCCGGCGTGGCCAGCGGTTCCAGCTGTGCGCAGGGGTTCATCTTCACGGCGGTCAGGCCCTTGGCCACCTGGTCCGCCGCCGACTCGGCGAGTTCCTCGGGCGTCTCGCCGTACAGCCAGCCGTAGATGCGGACGCGGTCGCGGACGTGGCCGCCGAGGAGCTGGTGCACGGGGACGCCGTGGGTCTTGCCGGCGATGTCCCACAGGGCCTGGTCGATGCCGGCGAGGGCGCTGCTGAGCACCGGGCCGCCCCGGTAGAAGCCGCCCTTGGCGAGCGTCTGCCAGTGCTCCTCGATACGGGCCGGGTCCTGGCCGAGGAGGTGGTCGAACATCTCCTCGACGGCCTTGGCGGTGGTGTGCGCCTTGCCCTCGACGATGGGTTCTCCCCAGCCGGAGACGCCCTCGTCGGTGTCGACGCGCAGGAACAGCCAGCGCGGCTCGACGAAGAACAGCTCGTATCCGGTGATTTTCATGGTGCGGGACCTCCGGGTCCGCGGGCACGACGGCCCGGGGCGGTGACGTACGAGGAAGGGGGAGTTGCGCGTTACTCGTGGGCGCTGATGCTGCGGCCGCCGTCCACCACCAGGTTCTGGCCGGTGATGAAGGCCGCGTCCGCGGAGCCGAGGAAGGCGACGGCGGCGGCGATGTCCTCGGGTTCGCCGATACGGCCGACCGGGGTGCGGGCGGCGGTCCGGGCGCGGTAGTCGGCCGGGGCGTCCACCCACAGGCCGGTGTCGACGGCCCCGGGTACGACCGCGTTGACGCGGATCCGGCCGCCGTACTCCACCGCCAGCTGCCGTACCAGCGCGGTGACTCCGCCTTTGGCGGCCGCGTAGGCGGGGAAGCCGCTGAAGCCGAGGACCGCGTGGACCGACGAGGTGACGACGATCGCGCCGTGGGAGGCGGAGAGCAGGGGCACGGCCGCGCGGCAGCCGTAGAAGACCGAGTCGAGGGCGAGGCGGAGATGGCTGTGCCAGGAGGCGTCGTCGAGTTCGTGGATCGCGCCGGGCAGGTTGCGGCCGGCGTTGAGGTGGAGGAGGTCCAGGCGGCCGGTCCACTGCTCGGCCGCCCGGACCGCGTGCGGCCAGGCGTCGGGGTCGGTCACGTCGAGGGCGCGGTGGCGGGCGTCGCCGCCCTTGGCGCGGACCTCCTCGGCGACCCGGGCGGCGCCCTCCTCGTCCACGTCGGTGACCAGGACGGCCGCGCCCTCGCCGGCCAGCCGGTGGGCGGTGGCGGCGCCGATGCCGGAGGCGGCGGCGGTGAGCAGGGCGGTGCGCCCGGCGAAGCGGGTGGGGACGGTGCGGCTCATGGGGTTCCTCTCGGTGCGACCGGCGGCTCGGTCTTCCCGTTAGGTTCGTCAGTCGGGTCTTCCGCCCGGTTCGGCCGGGGGAGCGGTGGAGCCGCGGCGGACCAGCCGTGGCTCGGTGGGGACGACCACGTCCCCGGGGGACTTGCCCTCGATCTCGGCGACCAGGGCGTCGACGGCGGCGGTGCCCAGGTCGTACAGGGGCATCGCGACCGTGGTGAGCGGTGGGGTGAGGTAGCCGGCGACCGGCAGGTCGTCGTTGCCGACCAGGGAGACGTCCTGCGGTACCCGCAGGCCGAGTTCGCCGATCGCGTGCAGCGCGCCGATCGCCTGGGCCAGCGAGCTGGTGTACAGCGCGGTGACCCGGGGTCGGGTGTCGGTGGGGGCGAGCAGGGCCCGGGCGGCCACGGCGCCGCCCTCCTCGGTGAAGTCACCGGAGGCCACCGGCGCGGCGAGCAGTCCCAGCTCACCGGCGCGGTCCAGGAACGCCTGCCTGCGGTCCTCGCTGGGCGTGATGCCGGTCGGCCCCGAGACGTGGCCCACCACGCGATGGCCGAGCTCGTGCAGGTGGTCGAGCGCGGTGACGCTGGAACGGGCCACGTCCATGGTGACGTTGCGTCCCGAGCCCTCGACCGCGCGGTTGAGGAACACGTGCGGGACGGGGCTGCGGCGCAGCGTCTCCAGGAGCGGATGGCCGGGGCGGGCGGAGGCGATCAGCAGCCCGTCGACGCGGCCCTCCTTGACCAGGTCGTTGAAGGTCTCGTCGGCCTCCTGCCCGTCGAAGTCCTCGGCGAGCAGGGAGAGATAGCCCAGCTCACGGGCGCGCTGGTAGGCGCCGCGGGAGATGGTGACGTAGGTCGGGTTGCCGAGGGACGGCACCAGCAGGGCCAGGGCGTGGGTGCTCGCGCCGGCCAGGGCGCGGGCACCGGAGTGCGGGCGGTAGCCGAGGGCCTCGGCCACCTCGTGGATGCGCGCTCTGGTCTCGGGGCGGACGGACAGGTCCTGCCGTCCGTTGAGCACCTTGGACACGGTCGCCTTGGAGACGCCGGCTTCCCTGGCGACATCCACCAGCCTGGCCCGTACTGGCTGATCGGGCACTGAGGTTCCTCCAAGTGGTCGGTTGTGTTTGGCCTCTTGACACCTTCTGGCGCCGCAACCTAGCGTTCGCCGAAGTCTTGGTCAACCGGTTTCCTCAAGTGGATATCAGTGATATATCCATGCAGAACCTACCGAAACGGCAGGGCTGAAACTCGCCATCGGCGACCGGTTCGAAACCCCGACCGGCTCGACCCTCCGGACCGTGCACAACCCCGACCGGTCCGATCCGTCCGACGTCCCCTCTCCTGCTCCCCCCGCTTCCCCCCACTGTGTTCGTAATCCCAGACTTGGTTCGAGATATCGAATGTCGACCGGGTCTGGTCGTCCCGCAATCAACAACGAGATGTCGGCCTGTGCCGACGAATGGGTGAGGTGTGCAATGAAGCGCTCCGGGAGACTGCTCGCAGTCGCCACCACGGTCGCCGCCCTGGCGACCACGCTCGCCGCCTGTGGCGGTGGCTCCGGCTCGTCCTCCGCGGACGGCAAGGTGCACATCAAGGTCGAGGCCTGGAAGGGCGGCGGCGCGGAGCCCGCGAACGTCGCGGAGATCAACAAGGCCTTCGAGAAGGCGCACCCCGACATCAAGGTCGACTTCGAGTACATCACCGCGAACGACACCTACACCCAGAAGCTCCAGCCCGAGCTGCTGGGCGGCAAGGCCGGCGACGTGATCATGGTCGACACGGACAAGATGAACAAGTGGGGCGCCTCCGGCTACCTCGCCGACCTCTCCAAGGAGTCCTGGGCGGGCAGCATCTCCGACGCCGCCAAGCCCTTCGCCACCAGTGACGGCAAGGTCCTGGCCATGCCGATGGAGCTGATCGGCATCGGCCTGTACGCCAACATGGACCTGCTGAAGAAGGCCGGCATCACCGAAGTCCCGTCGGACTGGCCGACGTTCCTCGCCGACCTCGCCAAGGTGAAGAAGGCCGGCATCACCCCGATCGCGCTGCCCGACAAGTCCGGCTGGACCGGCAGCTCCACCTTCCAGGCGATCGGCTCCACGCTCGTCTACCAGAAGAACAAGCAGTGGGACGCCGACTTCCTGGCCGGCAAGACCTCCTTCGGAACCGACTGGAAGTCCTCGCTGGAGCAGCTCAAGACCCTTGAGGCGAAGGGGTACGTCAGCTGGAAGAACGAGCTCGGCGTCGACGAGTGGTCGCAGGGCCCGCAGGACTTCAGCGCCGGCAAGAGCGCCTTCTGGTACCAGGGCGCCTGGCAGGTCTCCAACGTCGCGAAGGCCGGCTTCCCGGTCCAGTTCACCCCCTGGCCGGCCGGCGCGGCCGGCACCGAGCCCAACGCGATGCTCTTCTCCGGCACCATGTGGGGCGTCAACTCCCAGTCGCAGCACGCCGACGCGGCCAAGCAGTACGTGGACTTCTGGTCGCAGAGCGAGAACCTCGCCAAGTACCTGGACGCCGAACACGCCGAGTCGCCGTTCACCGGCGGTACGACCCCGGACGCCACGGAGACCAAGACCTTCAACGCCGCCTTCAACGACGGCCGTTACCGGGTGCTGCCGTCCAACTCCTGGTACGGCGCCACCGCCGAGACCACCGTCGGCTCCAAGATCCAGGCCTACCTGCTGGGCCAGGCCTCCGAGGCGCAGACCCTCAAGGACATCCAGACGGCGGCCTCCGCCAAGTAGACCGGCCGCCCCGTCCCGTCCCGGGACCGCCGCGGTGCGGGTGCGGCCGCTTCCCCGCCCCTGTCGCCCGCCCCACCGCGGCCCCCGGCCAAGGAGGATCGATCCCCGTGTTCCACCGCCGGCGCGCCACCATGGCCGCCTTCCTGCTCCCGGCGATCGCCGTGTACAGCGTCTTCATGCTGTATCCGCTGGTCCGGGGCCTGTACCTGAGCTTCACGGACAGCCTCGGCGGCCCGGTCGCCCACTTCGTCGGGCTCCAGCAGTACCGGGCCATGGCGGACGACCCCGCCGTCTCGGCGGCCCTGTGGCACACCGTGCTCTACGCCGCGGTGGTCGTCGTCGTGCAGAACGGCCTCGGGCTGCTCTTCGCGTCCATGCTGTTCCGCCGGCCCCGGGTCCGCCAGGCGCTCAACGTCGTCCTGCTGACACCGACCCTGATCTCCCCGGTGATGGCCGCCTTCATCTGGTCGTACCTGCTCGCACCCGGCGGCGGGCTGAACGGCCTGCTCGACGCGGTCGGGCTGGGCAGCCTCCGGCATGTCTGGCTGGGCGACCCGCACACCGCGCTGTACGCGGTGGCCGCCGTCAACATCTGGATGTTCACCGGCTACTCCTGCGCGATCTTCCTCGCCAGCTACATGAGCATGCCGACCGAACTGCTGGAGGCGGCCGCGCTGGACGGCGCCCGCGGCTGGCGGCGGTTCCGCAGCATCGAGTGGCCGCTGCTCGCCCCCGCCCTCACCGTCAACGTCACCCTCAGCCTGATCGGCTCGCTGAAGGTCTTCGAGTTCCCGCTCGTCCTGACCAACGGAGGCCCGGCCGGCGCCACCGACACCCTGACCCTGCTGGTGTACCGGAACATCTTCGGCGGCGGGAAGTTCGCCCTCGGCGTCGCGCTGTCGGTGCTGCTCCTGGTGACCGTGGTCGTCCTGTCCAGCGCCACCAACTCCCTGCTCAGGCTGCGCGAACGGCGCGTGTGACGGCGCCTGTCACGTCGTACCGCACCTGATCGAACCGGACGGATCGCCACCATGACCTCTGAGACCTCCCGACTCCCCGCCACCGCGCGTGCCGTCAGTCCCCGGACCCCGCGCCGCACCGGCCGACTGGGCAGCGGCCTCGGCACCGCCCTGCTGTGGGTGGGCACCGTGCTCTTCGTGCTGCCGTTCCTCTTCACGGTCGTCACCTCGCTGCGCACCGCCGCCGACGTCGCCCGCTCCCCGCTGGGCATCCCGCACACCTTCACCCTGAAGAACTTCAGCGACGCCTTCCGCCAGATCCACTACGGGCCGAGCACCCTCAACACCCTGCTCATCACCGGGCTCTCGTGCGTGTGCATCACCGTGCTGGGCTCGCTGGCCGGGTATCCGCTGGCCCGGATCACCGCGGGCTGGTCGACGGCGGTGTACCGGCTGTTCATCCTCGGCACCTCCATCCCCGTCTTCGTGGTGGTGGCGCCGCTGTACCTGCTGATGCGGGACATGAACCTGCTCGACACCTACGCGGGCGTCGTCTTCATCTACACCGCGATCAACCTGCCGCTGGCCGTGTTCTTCTACACCAGCTTCATCCGCTCGATCCCGGTCGACCTGGAGGAGGCCGCCGCACTCGACGGCTGCGGCGCCTTCCGCACCTTCTTCGTCGTGGTGCTGCCGCTGCTGCGGCCGGTCACCAGTACCCTGCTGACCTTCGTCGCCCTGCAGATCTGGAACGACCTGCTGGTGCCGCTGGTGTTCCTCCAGGACCCGGGCAAGCGCACCGTCATGGTGAACGCCTACTCCTTCATCGACCCGCACACCGTGCAGCCGACCACCCTGTTCCCGGCCGCCCTGCTCGGGGTGCTGCCGTTGCTGGTCATCTTCGTCTTCTTCCAGCGCCAGGTCGTGGCCGGCATGTCCGCGGGGGCGGTCAAGTGACGATCCTGCGCCCCGCCCTCACGCCCCAGCTGGCAGACACCCGCGCGATGGCCATCCTCCGCTCCGCCGACGCCACCGGACTGCCCGCCGTGGCCCGCGCGCTCGCCGCCGGCGGGGTCACCTGCCTGGAGGTCACCCTCACCACCGCGGGCGCCCTGGACGCGATCACCCGGATCCGGGCGGAGCTGGGCGGCGACGTCGCGGTCGGCGCCGGTACCGTCCTGACCCGGGCCGACCTGCGGGACGCGGTGGCCGCGGGCGCGCAGTTCCTGGTCGCCCCCAACGTCGAACCCGACGTCGTCCGCGCCGCCGCCGACCTCGGAGTCCCCTTCTATCCCGGCGCCTGGACGCCCACCGAGGTGGCCACCGCCTGGCGGGCCGGCGCCGCCGCCGTCAAGCTCTTCCCAGCCTCCACGGGCGGCCCCGCGCACCTGCGGCAACTCCGCGCCCCGCTCCCGGAGATCCCGCTCGTCGCGGTCGGCGGCGTGGGCCTCGACGAGGCCGCCGGCTACCTGGCCGCCGGGGCCTGTGCCGTGGGCGTCGGCAACCCGCTGCTGCGCGGAGCGGACCGCACCCCCGGCGACCCGGCCGCCCTCGACGCGCTCACCGGGAGAGCGCGCGCCCTGCTGGAGACGGTCAGGTCCGCGCCACGGGCCGGGAAGGGCGGCCTGTGAACGGTTCCGCGAACGACGCACAGGCCCCGGAGGCGTCACCCCAGTCCGCCCCGGAGGCGTCGCCCCAGCCCTACCTCGTCACCGTCGGCGAGACCCTCGCCGTCCTCTCCGCCGCCGAGCCCGGTCCGCTCGCCATGGGCACCGAGCTGCGCCTCGGGATCGCCGGGGCCGAGTCCAACGTCGCCGTCGGGGTGAGCCGGCTCGGCGGGCGGGCCACCTGGATCGGCCGGGTCAGCGAGGACCAGCTCGGCGAACTCGTGCTGCGCGAACTGCGCGCCGAGGGCGTCACCGCGCTGGCCGTCCGCGACCCCGCGCCGACCTCCCTGCTCCTCAAGGAGCGGCGCACCGGCACCCACCACCGCATGCGCTACTACCGCACCGCCACCGCCGGGGTCCGGCTCGCGCCCCAGGACATCCCCGAACAGGTCGTCGCCGGCGCCGCGGTCCTGCATCTCACCGGGATCACCCCGGCCCTCGGTGACGCCCCCGCCAGCGCGGTCCGGCGTGCGGTGCGGATCGCCCGGGACGCCGGTGTCCTCGTCTCCTTCGACATCAACTTCCGCTCCCTGCTGTGGAGCGAGGAGGACGCCCGGCGGGCCGTGCTGCCGCTGCTGCGCGACAGCGACCTGGTGTTCGCGGGGCCGCACGAGGCCCGGCTCGTGGTGCCCGACCTGCGCGAGCCCGAGGAGCTCGCCAAGGGGCTCTGCGAGCTGGGGCCGGGCGGCGCCGTGGTGAAACTCGGAGCCGAGGGGGCGTACGCGCTCCTGGACGGGGTGCCCTACCGGCAGCCCGCGCTGCCCGTGCGTGTGCACGACTCCGTGGGCGCCGGGGACGCCTTCGTCGCCGGCTACCTCGCCGAACTGCTGGCCGGTGAGGAGCCGGAGCGCCGGCTGCGTACCGCCGCCCGGCTCGGCGCGTTCGCCGTCACCACCGCCGGGGACTGGGAGGGCCTGCCCCGGCGCACCGAACTCGCCCTGCTCGACCACCATGACGACGTGCTGCGCTGAGCGGTGTACCGCGTCGCCGACCGACCCGAGGAACCCCATGCCCACAGTTCTCGCCGGCTCCTACACCCCCGACACCGGGGGCGAGGGCGTCGGTCTCACCCCGCTGCGCCTGGCCGGTCCGGTGCTGACCACCGAGGCTCCGCCGGTCCCCGCGAGCGGTGCCTCCTTCCTTGCCGCTCACCCGAACCTCCCCGTGGTCTACACCACCCATGAGTCCACCGAGGGCGCCGTCTCCGCCTTCGCCGTCGGCGCCGCCGGGATCACCGCCCTCGGCGCACCCGTCGGCAGCGGTGGCGCCAACCCCTGCCACCTCGCCGTCCACCCCGGCGGCGACTGGCTGCTGACCGCGAACTACGGCACCGACACCCTGCCCGGCACGGTCGCCGTGCACCGGCTGGACGCGGCCGGCCGGATCGCCGGCCGCGTCGACGTGGCCGAGCACCGGGGCTCCGGGCCGGTCGCGGGGCGGCAGGAGGGCAGCCATGCCCACCAGGTCCTCGTCGACCCGGCGGGCCGGTTCCTCCTCGCCACCGACCTCGGTGCCGACGCGGTGTTCACCTACCGCCTGGACCCGGTCCGGGGCACCCTGCACCGCACGGCCGTGAACAGGATGCGGCCCGGCTCCGGGCCCCGGCACCTCGCGTTCGCGCCCGCGGGCGACCTGGTGTTCAGCGCCGACGAGCTCTCCTCGACGGTGACCTGCCATCGCTACGACCCGGAGACCGGCACCCTCGCCGAGCTGTCCCGGGTGCCCGCCACGGCCGCCGGGGTGCCCAACCAGCCCGGCGGGATCGTCGTCTCCGGCCGGTCCGTCTGGGTCACCAACCGGGGCGCCGACACCGTGGCCGCCTTCCGGACCGACGGCACCACCCTGGTGCCGCTCGGCGAGACGCGGTGCGGCGGCACCTGGCCGCGCGGTCTGACCGCGGTCCCGGGCCACCTCCTCGTCGCCAACCAGCACAGCGGCACCCTGGCCGCACTGCCGGTCCTGGACTCGGGCGCTCTCGGCGAGCCGGTCGCCACGGCCGCCGTCCCGTCGGTGGTCTGTGCGCTGGCGGTGTGAGGCCGCCCCCGGGTAGCCAGCCCCCGGGTAGCCAGCCCCCGGGGGGCTCCTCGGCGCAGCCGTAAAATATGGGCGGCGCCCCTCATGTGTACGGCATTCACATCGGGCCGGTAATGTCAGCAGCGTAAATATCCCTGAGGGTGACCCCATGCCACCACCGAGCGACTCGTACCATCACGGCGATCTCCGGGCCGCCTGCCTGCGCGCCGCCCGGGAGTTGCTGGAGGAGGACGGCAGCGGCGCGCTGTCGCTGCGGGCGGTGGCACGGCGGGCGGGGGTCTCGCCCACGGCCCCCTACCGCCACTACGCGGACCGCGACGCACTGGTCTCCGCCGTCGCCGCGGAGGGCTACCGCGAACTCGCCGTGAGTCTCGCGGCCGCCCATCCCGCGCCCTCGACCCCCGACGACCTGGTCGACGTCGCCGTGGCCTACGTCCGGTTCGCCCTCGACCACCCGGCCCTGTTCCGGGCGATGTTCGCGGAGCCCTGCGACCCCGGCAGCGCCGAGCGGGTCGAGGCGGCCGCCGTGCTCTCCGCGTACGTCGACACGCTCGTCCGGAAGGCCTTTCCCGGCGGGAACCCGGACGGACTGCCCACCGCGGTGTGGGCCCTGGTGCACGGGCTGGCGTTCCTGCACCTCGACGGCAAGCTCGACGCGTCCAGCCCGGAGAAGGTCGCCGAGCAGGTCGGCACCGCCGTCCGGGCGGTGGTCGGCTCCGGATAGCCGCGGCGCGCCGCCGTCTGTGCCGTCGGGGGCCTGCGGGATCCTGCCCGGCGCGGTCGGCAGGGCGTCAGCCCGCGTCCGCCTGCTCCCGCTGCCGCCGGTACGCGGCGACGAGGAACACCCAGATCTCGCTGACCGTGGGGAACGGCGCGACGGCGTGCCGGAGGCGTTTCAGCGGGACCTCGCCGGCGACCGCCACGGTGGCCGCGTGCAGCAGTTCGCCGACCCCGGACCCGACCATGGTCACCCCGAGCAGCACGTCCCGGTCGACGTCGACGACCAGCCGGGCGTGGCCGGTGTAGCCGTCGGCGTAGAGGTTGGCGCCCTGGGCGGCGTTGAGGTCGAGGTCGACCGTCTCGACGCGGTGCCCGGCGGCGGCCGCCTGCCCGGCGGTCAGGCCCACCGCCCCCGCCTCCGGGTCGGTGAAGAAGACCTGGGGAACGGCGTGCCGGTCGGCGGTCGTGGCGTGGTCGCCCCAGTCCCCGTCGTCCAGCGGCCGCCCGGCGGCACGGGCGCCGATGGCGTCACCGGCGGTCCGCGCCTGGTACTTGCCCTGGTGGGTGAGGAGCGCGCGGTGGTTGACGTCGCCGAGGCCGTACAGCCACGCCCCCTCGACCCCGTCGACCAGGCAGGTCGTGTCCACGTCCAGCCAGGACCCGGGGGTCAGGCCCACGGTCTCCAGGCCGATGTCGTCGGTGCCGGGGGTGCGTCCGGTGGCGAACAGGACCTCGTCCGCCTCCAGTTCGCTCCCGTCGTCGAGGGTGAGCGTCACCGGTCCGTCCGGGTCCGGGCGGCGCAGCGCGGTCGCCTGCACGCCGATCCGCACGTCCGCGCCGGCCTCGGTCAGTCCTTGGGCAACCAGTTCCCCGGCGAAGGCCTCCATGCGGGGGAGCAGGCGCCGCCGGGCGAGCAGGGTGACCCGTGACCCGAGCCCCTGCCACAGCGTCGCCATCTCCACGCCGACCCCGCCGCCGCCGACCACGACGAGCCGGCCGGGCACGGTGCTGGAGTCGGTGGCGTGTCGGTTGGTCCAGGGCCGGGCCTCCTCGATCCCCGGGACGTCGGGCAGCGCCGGCCGGCTGCCGGTGGCGAGTGCCACCGCGTGCCGGGCGACGAGGGTCTGCCGGGCCCCGTCGTCCCGGGTGACGGTGACCCGGCGCGGCCCGTCGAGCCGGCCGTGGCCGCGGAAGAGGTCGGCGCCGATGGACT
Organism: Streptomyces sp. NPDC058464; assembly: GCF_042721035.1. Taxonomy (NCBI): domain Bacteria; kingdom Bacillati; phylum Actinomycetota; class Actinomycetes; order Kitasatosporales; family Streptomycetaceae; genus Streptomyces; species Streptomyces sp. NPDC058464. The sequence goes on along the minus strand of NZ_JBHXMA010000012.1, from coordinate 172,436 downwards.
TGACCCACAGCGCCTGACCGCTGTCGTCCCAGTCGGTGACATACCGGTTGCGGCGGGCGAAGACGGCGGCGTCGTCGAGACGTCCGGTGACGGCCTGCCGGGCGCCGTCCACGCGGCGGGCGTCGGCGACCACGAGGACCGGCCGCAGCAGTGCCTTGCTGGGGACGCAGGCCCAGTAGGAGCACTCGCCGCCGACGAGTTCCCGCTCCACGACGGCCACGGAGAGCCCGGCGGCCCGGGCCCGGTCGGCGACGTTCTGCCCGACCGGACCCGCACCCAGGACGATCACGTCGTACGTGCCGATCTCGTCGGTCGCGCCCGGCGCTGCGCCCGGTGCTGTGTGCGGTCCTGCGTTCGGTTCTGTGTTCCGTTCCGTGTTCGGTTCTGCGTTCGGTTCGCTCATTGCTGCCTCACATGGCGATCGGTGCCGGTCCGAACTGTTGCGAACTGTTCCGGGCCGCGGGGCCCCGAGCCGTCCTGGTCGTGTAACCGAGGGACGTGTGCAGTTGATCGCGGCAGGGCCATGCGCCCGGTGAATGGCCGCCATAAGCGCCGCCTCTGGCCGCGCGCTTATGGCGGCCATCGGATCCGCCGATGGGGAGAACGGAATCGCGGAGGCGCTGCGGCCGCTGTGGACTCCCGTCGCCTCGTGGAGGAGGCGGCGGGACGATGGATTCGCCCCACTTTCCACACTTTAAGGACACCTCATGAGTTCTGCTGATCTGACCGGACGCGTGGCCCTGCTGACCGGCGCGACCAGCGGTATCGGCGCCGCGACCGCGACGCTGCTCGCCGAGCGGGGGGCGCATGTACTGGTCGCGGGACGGGACGCGGACCGCGGCGGACAGGTGGTCGCCGCCGTCCGGGAGCACGGCGGCAAGGCGGACTTCCTGGCGGCCGACCTGCGGGACGCCGACTCGGTACGGCATCTGGCCCGCGAGGCCGTCGCACTGGGCGGCGGCCATGTCGACATCCTCGTCAACAACGCCGGCGTCTTCCCGTTCGGACCGACCGCGCAGACGCCCGCGGACCAGGTGGACGCCGTCTACGACCTGAACGTGAAGGCGCCGTTCTACCTGGTGGGGGAGCTCGCCCCGGCCATGGCCGAACGCGGGCGGGGCGCCATCGTCAACATCAGCACCATGGTCGCCGAGTTCGGTGTCGCGGGGATGGCGCTGTACGCGTCCAGCAAGGCGGCGGTCAACCTGCTGACCAAGTCGTGGGCCGCCGAGTTCGGCCCGCAAGGGGTGCGGGTGAACGCCGTGGAGCCCGGCCCGACCCGCACCGAGGGCACGGCCGTCATGGGCGACGACCTGGACACCCTGGCCGCACAGGCACCCGCCGGCCGGCCCGCCGAGGCGCGCGAGATCGCCGAGGCGATCGCCTACCTGGTGAGCGACGCGGCGAGCTTCGTACAGGGCGCGATCCTGCCGGTCGACGGCGGCCGTACGGCCGTCTGACACACGGGTGCCGGTGCGGGCGCCGCCCGCTGCTACTCCCGCACCGGCCGGTCCAGTGCGGCGATGAACCGGCCCAGGTCCCGGCGGCGCGAGTCGGCCGGCCACACCACCCAGGTGCGCCGCACCAGCGGCTGTCCGACCAGCGGCGACCACGTCACATGGTCGGGCAGCGGCTGCCGCCAGTCCGGCGGGGCCAGTGCGAAGGCCTGCCCGGACGCGACCGCGGCCAGCTTCACGTCGGCGATCAGCGTCTGCCCCTCGGGGGCCTCGGGGCCGAGATCGAGGCCATGGCCGCGCAGGACCGCGGTCAGCTCGTCGTACCAGGCGGGGCTGCCGGCGCGCGGGAACCCGACCCACCGCAGGGCCGCGAGCGCGTCGAGCGGGATGCCGTCGGGCCCGGCGAGTTCGGCGGCCTGCTCGGCGGCGACCAGCACACCGAGCTTCTCCCGTACGACGAGCAGCGCGTCGAACTCCGGCCCGGACGGTCGCTCCCGCAGAAAGCCGACGTCCAGCTCACCGGCGCGCAGCGCGGTCAGCTGCTCCGCCGTGGACAGGTGCCGGGCCTGCACCCGGGTCTCCGGACAGGCCTCGGCGAGTTCGGCGAGCGCCGGATCCAGCAGGCCGGGCGGCAGTTCCAGCGGGATCCCGAGGCGCAGCGCCCCGCCGCCGGGGCCGGCGTACCCGGCCATCAGCCGCACCGCCTGGTCGTGCCGGGCCAGCACCGCCCGTGCCTCGCCCAGCAGTGCGGTCCCGGCCTCGGTGGCCGTCACCCCGCTGCTTCCGCGGACCAGCAGCTTCACCCCCAGCTGCCGCTCCAGTCCGCCGATCGTCTGGGACAGCGCGGGCTGACTCACGTGCAGCCGCCGGGCGGCGGCCGACAGACCGCCCTCCTCCGCCACCGCCACGAACGCGCGCAACTCCCGCAACTCCATGCCGGTATGCCATCACGGCTGCGGACGGGAGTCACGCCGGGCACCGCCGGAGCGACGGCGACCCATCTCCCCCGGAGATAACGAACATCTTCGACTATCCGCCCCAAGCGGGATAGAGCGGAACTCCCGGCGCGTTGGCAAGTACGACGGTGCATGGCCGGAGGATCGGTGTTCACCGTCGGAGATGACAGCCTTCGAGGATCGGAGTACGGCGATGTCGCTGACGTCATCCGAGCAGACGTATCCCGCTCACCTGGGCACGGTGAGCGTCGGGTCCGGGATCTCCGCCGAGGGCGCCGACGGGCGGGCGGCCGACCGGGGCGAGCGGACGCGCCGTGGCGACCGCTCCGGCGCGCTGCGCGCCGCCGTGTTCGGTGTCAACGACGGCCTGGTCTCCAACACGGCCCTGGTGATGGGCTTCGCCGGATCCGGCGTCCCGGGCACGGCGGTCCTGTTCGCCGGGGTCGCGGGACTGCTGGCCGGAGCGTTCTCCATGGCTGCCGGCGAGTACATCTCCATGCGCAGCCAACGCGAGGCCTACGAGCGGGAGATAGCGGTCGCGGCCGGCCGGCTGCGCAGGGACCCGGGCACGGAGGAGGCGGGACTCGTCCAGGTCTACCGGGACAAGGGACTGGACGCGGACGACGCCCGGCACGTCGCGGCGACCATCATGCGGGACCACGACACCGCCCTGAACACCATGGTCCGCGAGGAACTCGGGCTGGACCCGGATGAGTTGGGGTCACCGTGGTCGGCGGCGCTGTCCAGCCTCGCCTCGTTCGCGGTCGGCGCGCTGATGGCAGTCCTGCCCTACCTCTTCCTCTCGGGGACGGCCGCCCTGCTGCTCGCCGTCGCCCTGGCCGGCAGCGCCCTGTTCGCCGTCGGCGGGGTGATCGGCGTGCTCAACGGCCGGACCCCGCTGGTCTCGGGGGCCCGCCAGCTCCTCGTGGGCGCCCTCGCCGCCGCGGCCGTCTTCGGGATCGGGCACGTGATCGGCGCCCGAGTCACCTGACCTCGACCCGCCGGACCTCACCGAACTCGTCGGACGCCACCGATGACCGTCGGACTTCACCGACAGGACGACCCGGACCCGGGAACCGCCGCCGAGGACGCCATGGCGGCCCGGCCCGAACCGGCTCCCTGGGTTACAGGGGGGGCGGCTCCGGCCAGGCCGCGGGCCTGTGTCGCCGGCCGTCAGGGACCGGCCGGGGCGGGTGCCGTCCGGTGCTCCGCCGTCGGGTAGTCGGGCGGGGTCGCCCAGCCGAGGAAGACGCCGGCGACGGTCGCGAGCGGCCGGGAGCGGATCTTCACCGCGAGGTTCTCGAGGAGCCGGAAGACCGTGTAGTAGGCCCCGGTGAGGACGGTCGTGACCACGCTCGCCACGGACGCCGAATCGAACCGGACGCCGAGGTGGACCAGGAGGGTCAGCACCAGTCCGGCCACGATCGGTACGACGGTGCGCATGAAGCTGGTGAAGAGGTTCATGAGGAGGCCTGTCCCGGACGTCAGGAAGCGGGGTCGAGGTGGATGACGACCTTGCGCACGGCGTCCTCGATCGCCGCGGTGACCGAGGCGACCAGCGCGGCGACGTCGATCGACTTGTCGAACGCCGCGAAGGCGGTGGTGAGTTGGGCGACGGCCGCGCTCTGTGCCGCCTCCGTCGCCTGCATCAGCCGCAGGCGGGCGTTGGTGTCCTTCACGTAGGACTGGAGAGCCCAGTACTGGTTGGTCTTCGCGTCCGGCGCGTCGGACGGGGCCGCGATCACCCCGTCCATGGTCAGGACCGCCTTCGCGGTGGCCGACGCGACGTTGCTGATGTCCTGTGTCTCCAGCACACCGCCGCCCGCGACCAGCTTCGCGACGACCGCGGCCGCGACCTTGTCGATGTCGTCCGTGGTGAGCGCCATGTCTGTCTCCGTTCCGGCGGCCCACGCGCGCAGCGCGGACTCGCTCAGGTAGCAGATGGATCGGTCGAGGGGAGTCGAGGTGAACTGCCAGAACAGCGGTGATCTGCCGGACGGGCCGGGCTTCGGGTGCGCCTCGGCCTGCGCGTAGGTCGCGGCTCCGGACCAGGGGTAGGCGGGGTACCAGAGCGGGACGGTGGCGGGCGCGTGGCCGGCGGCCAGATCGCTCGCCGAGGTGTAGACACCGACCTGCTGGCCGGGGAACGCCGCCTGCACCTTGGCGATCCACGCGGTGGCGTACGCCCGGATCCCGCCCGCCGTCGTCCCCGCGTAGTTGGCGCCGTCGGCCCTGCGTTCCAGATCGAGCCAGTGCACGAACCCCGGGCGGGCGTAGGGCCGTACGGCGGCGACGTAGTTGGCGGCCTCGGCGGCGACGTCCTGGTTGGGCCAGCCGAAGTGGTAGGCGCCGGGCACCAGCCCGGCCTCGATGATGCCCTTGACGTGCAGGGCGAAGCGCTGGTCGTGGGTGTGTTCGCCCTCGCTGGCCTTGGCGAAGGCGAAGACCACACCCTCCGCCGCGCGGGCCTTCCAGTCCTGGGCCCCCTGATAGACGGACAGGTCGATTCCACGGCATGTGGACACCTCGCGCCGCCTCCTTTCGTGGTGTCGGTCAAGTGCGCGGCGGGCAGGGCGCGGTGCACGCTCTCGCGGAGCGGCTCGTGCGCGCCCGCCGGCCGCCGCGGGCCGTGGGCCGTTCCCCGTTCCCCGTGGCGCGGCCGCCGGACGGGCGGCCGGTGGCGCCCAGGCCCTTCGCTCCTGCCTGGACGACCAGAGTGGAAGGGCGGACGCCGTGCGTCATGCGCCGTTCCGATCAGCGGACCACCGTCCCCGGCTCCGCGGGTGGATCGGGGACCACGGTGGTCGGGATTGGGTAAGGTGACCCTAAGTTTGACGGTCCCGGTCGACGGCCCTGTCCGAGGCGGCACGGCTCCGGGCGGGTGTGCCGCCACAGAAGGAGGCTCGATGACGGACTTCGCCACCATCCCGCGCCGGCCGGAGCCGGTGACGCTCGCCCGGGTACGGCTGGGGGCGGGCGGACCGCCGGTCGCCGTGCGGGTGGCGGACGGCAGGGTCACCCACGTCGTCCCGGAACAGGGGGCCGCGGAGTCCGCCGGACCGGCCGCGGGGGAGCAGGTCCTCGATCTGGAGGGCCGCGTCCTCCTGCCGGGACTCTGGGACGCCCATGTCCACCTCGCCGAGTGGGCGAGCGCGCGCCGCCGGCTCGACCTCTCCGGGACCGCCTCCGCCCAGGAGGTCGCCGACCGGGTGCGCGCCCACGGCCGCACCGCGCCCGCCGCGGGGACGGTGCTCTTCGGATACGGCTTCCGGGACGGGCTCTGGCCCGACGCCCCGGACAAGCGACTCCTCGACGCGGCCCTGCCGGCCCGGCCGGTCGCCCTGGTCAGCGCCGATCTGCACGCCGTGTGGCTGAACTCCGCCTGCCTGGCCCTGGCCGGCCGCGGCGACCACCCGACCGGACTGATCCGGGAGGCGGAGGGGCACGAGGTCCTCTCGGCCCTGCCCGAGGTGCCGGCCGAGACACTGGACGGCTGGGTCGCCGACGCCTGCCGGGCCGCCGCCGCACGCGGGGTCACCGGGGTCGTCGACTTCCAGTACGGCGACACCGTGGGCGCCTGGGAGCGGCGCTCGGCACGGTTCCCGCCGGCCGTACGGGTGTCCGCCGCCGTCTACCCGAGCCACCTGGACGCGGCCGTGGCACGCGGGCTGCGCACCGGCTCTGCGATCGGCGCGTCCGACGGCCTGGTGCGGGTGGGCCCGCTCAAGCTCTTCACCGACGGCTCGCTCAACACCCGTACCGCGCTGTGCCGCGACCCCTACCCGGGTCTCGAGGGCACGGACGGCTCGCACGGCATCGAGCAGACGGCACCGCACGAGCTGGTACGGATCATGCGCCGGGCCGCCGCCCACGGCATCGAGCCGGCGGTGCACGCCATCGGCGACCGGGCCAACACCGTCGCCCTGGACGCCTTCGAGGCGGTGCGCTGCCGCGGCCGGATCGAGCACGCGCAGCTGCTGAGCCCCGAAGACCTTCCGCGTTTCGCCGAGTTGGGCGTCACGGCAGGGGTGCAGCCCCGGCACGCGACGGACGACCGTGACGTGGCGGACCGGTACTGGGCGGGACGCACCGGCCGCGCCTTCGCGTACGCCGACCTGCTGGCCGCCGGGGCGCGGCTGGAGTTCGGCTCGGACGCCCCCGTCTCACCGCTCGACCCCTGGCTCGCGATCGCGTCGGCCGTCGCCCGCACCGACGACGACCGCCCCGCCTGGCACCCGGAACAGCGCCTGCCGGTACGGGACGCACTGGCCGCGGCGGCCCGCGGGCGCCGGCTCATCAGGGTCGGCGACCCCGCCGACCTGGTGGTCGTGGACGCGGACCCGTCGGCGGCGGACCCGGACACCCTGCGCGCGATGCCGGTGCACGCCACGATGACGGCCGGCCGCTGGACCCACGGACCGTACTGACACCGCCCGCCGGGGCCGTACTGACACGACCCGCCAGGGCCGTACTGACACGACCCGCCGGGGCCGTACCGGCACCGCCCGCCGGCCGAAGGAGCCGCGGCAGTCCCCGTGCATGGGAAAGCCCCGTGGCCCGGACGGGACCGTACCGTCCGGGCCACGGGAGTGCGGGGTGACCGCGTGGTGGAGCAGCGCGGCGGGTCAGGCCGCCGTCGCCCGGTCGGCCAGCAGGGATCCGTGGATCTCCTGCGCCCGGACCGCCACGGTCGACAGCAGGGTGCTGGTGAGCCCGTGGGTGTGCTCGGTCCCGCCCTGGAGGTAGATGCCGGCCGTGACCTCCGGCACCGTCTCGACGCGGTGGTCCCGGCCGACCCGGATCTCGTCGCCGTCGTCCTTGAGGCACAGCTTGGCCGCGTCGCCCATGAGCGAGGTCAGGTCCCGGGGCCGGTAGCCGGTGGCGAGCACCAGGACGTCGGCGGGGAGCGTCTGCTGTTCGCCGGTGGGCAGGAACTCGACGGTGATGTCGAGACCGCCGTCCGTGCCGTCCGCGCCTGGTGTGCCGGGCGCGACCTCGCGGACGCGGGAGACGTTGAGGAAGCGCAGCCGCTCCCGGCCCGCCACCTTCTCCCGGTACGTGGTGGCGTACAGCGACTCGATCAGGTCCATGTCGACGACCGAGTAGTTGGTGGAGCGGTGGTAGTCCAGCAGGGACTGCTTGACCGCGGACGGCGCGGAGAAGTAGACGTCCACCGCTTCCGGATCGAAGATCCGGTTGGCGAACGGGCTGTCGTCCGCGGGCGTGTAGCCGTACTTGGCGAAGACCGAGCAGACCTCGGCGTCCGGGAACGTGCGGTGCAGGTAGTCCACCGTCTCGGCGGCGCTCTGCCCGGCACCGAGCACGACGGCCCGCCGCACCGGCGCACCCGTCGCGGCCAGTTGCTCGGCCCGCGGAATCAACTCGCTGTTGTGCCAGACCCGTTCGGCGAGTTCCAACCCCGGCGGCACATGCGGCTCAAGACCCATCGCCACGCTGATGTTGCGCGTGCGGTGGATCACGGTGGTCCCCGGGCGGGCCGTGTCACGGCAGGTGACGTCGAAGAACGTCACCCGGCCGTCGTCGTCGCGCACCGGGTCCACGGCGACCACCTCGCTGCCGTACGACACCTGGTGCGCGACCCGCGCCGCCGCCCACTCGAAGTACTCGTGGAACTCCATCCGCAGCGGGAAGAGGGTCTTCTGGTTCAGGAAGTCGATCAGTCTGCCCTGCTCGCGCAGGAAGCAGAGGAAGCTGTAGTCGCTGGTCGGGTTGCGCAGGGTGACGAGGTCCTTGAGGAAGGAGACCTGCATCGTGGCGTCGTCGATCAGCATGCCCCGGTGCCAGCCGAACCGCGGCTGCCGTTCCAGGAACAGGGCGTTGAGACGGCTGTCCGCCGCGAGACCCGCGTTGTGCTCCTCAACCGCTATGGACAGAGCGAGATTTGACGGGCCGAAACCGATTCCGATGATGTCGTGGACGACGTCGGAACCCATGACCGGTGATTTCACCTTTGCATCGCCTCCCTCAGGCAGACCCATGCTAGATAAGGTAAGGCTTACCTAGCAATGGAGTCAGTGAAGGGAAGGACCGTCATGCGGGTCGTCATGCTCGGCTACCAGACCTGGGGTCACCGCACGCTTCAGGCGCTGCTGGACTCCGATCACGAGGTGGTTCTCGTCGTCACCCATCCGAGGAGCGAGCACGCCTACGAGAAGATCTGGGACGACAACGTCGCCGAGCTGGCCGAGAAGCACGGCGTCCCGGTGCTGCTGCGCGACCGCCCCGACGACGCCGAACTCCTCGCCGCCGTACGGGAGTCCCGGCCGGACATCATCGTCGCCAACAACTGGCGGACCTGGCTGCCCCCGGAGCTCTTCGACCTGCCCCCGCACGGCACCCTGAACATCCACGACTCCCTGCTGCCGGCCTACGCCGGGTTCTCCCCGATCATCTGGGCGCTGATCAACGGCGAGGAGCGGGTCGGGGTGACCGCGCACCGCATGAACACCGAACTCGACGCCGGGGACGTCCTGGTGCAGCGCTCGGTGCCGGTCGGCCCCGCCGACACCGCCACCGACCTCTTCCACCGCACGGTCGGCCTGATCGCGCCCATCGTGCGCGAGTCGCTCGACCTGATCGCCGCCGGCCGGGACGCCGGGCAGTGGGTGCCGCAGGACCGCACCCGCGCCAGCTTCTTCCACAAGCGGTCCCTGGAGGACAGCCGCATCGACTGGACCTGGCCCGCGGAGCGCCTGGAGCGCCTGGTGCGGGCCCAGTCGGACCCGTACCCGAACGCCTACGCCTTCCACCGCGGCGAGCGGCTCAGGATCGTCTCCGCCGCCGTCTCCGAGGGCCGTTACGGCGGCACTCCGGGCCGGATCTTCATCCGCGAGGGCGACGGTGTGGTCGTCGTCGCGGGCGCCGACGCCCACACGGGGCGCGGACGGGGACTGCTGGTCCGGCGGGTACGCACGGACGACGGCACGGAGTACGCGGCGGCGGACTACTTCCGCACCATGGGCGGGTATCTGACGTCGCGTCCCTGAGCCGGGCGCCCCTCGCAGGGGCGGCATCCCGAGCGGCTCCGGCACCGGCCGGGGCCGCGTTCGCGGGCGTCCGCGAGTGTGCCGGGTCGGCCTGCCGCGCGGGTTCTTCCGGCGGGGCGGGCCGCCCCGGACGTCGTCCCGGTGGGCCGGTCAGTCGACCGCGGCCGGTACCGCGCCCTCGGCGTCGCGGGTGCCCTCGCCGCGGGGGGTGCCGCCGTCGCGGGTGTCGCCGTCTCGGGCGTCGCCACCGTCGTGGTGGCGGCCGAGTGGGATGACCATCGGGGTGCCGCTGACCGGGTCGGGGGTGATCCGGCAGCGCAGGTCGAAGACGTCCTCGACGGTCGCCTCGGTGACCACCTCGGCCGGTGGGCCCTCGGCGACGATACGGCCGGCCTTCATGGCGATGACGTGATCGGCGTACCGGCAGGCCTGGTTGAGGTCGTGCAGCACCATCACCACCGTGCGGCCCTCGCGCCGGTTGAGGTCCGTGACCAGGTCCAGGACGTCGATCTGGTGGGCGAGGTCGAGATAGGTCGTCGGCTCGTCCAGGAGCAGCACGGGAGTGCCCTGGGCGACGGCCATGGCGATCCACGCGCGCTGCCGCTGGCCGCCGGAGAGCTCGTCCACCGGCCGGTCCGCGAGCTCGGTCAGGCCGGTCGCCGCCAGCGCCGCCCGCACCGCCTCCTCGTCCGCCGCCGACCACTGCCGCCACCAGGTCTGGTGCGGGGAGCGCCCGCGGTTGACCAGGTCGGCGACGGTCAGCCCCTCCGGCGCCACCGGTGTCTGCGGCAGGATGCCGAGTTTGCGGGCGAGTTCGCGGGTGGCGATGGAGCGCAGGGCGGTGCCGTCCAGTTCGACGACGCCCTGGCGCGGGGCCAGCAGCCGGGCGAGGGCGCGCAGCAGGGTCGACTTGCCCGAGGCGTTGGCGCCGACGATGGCCGTGATCCGGCCGGTGGGCACGGTGAGGTCGAGGTCGGCCACCACGGGCCGCCCGTCGTAGGCGAGATGGAGGCCGCGGGCCCGCAACTCGGGTCCGGGGGCAGGCTGTTCTGGGGAGCCCGGGGTGCGCGGGGCGGTGGTCGACATGGGATCAGCCTCCAGATCCCGCGCGGTTGGCGCGGACGAGCAGCCACAGCAGGACCGGCGCGCCGAGGGCGCCGGTGACGATCCCGACCGGCAGTTCCGTCCCGGGGACCGCCTCGCGGGCGAGGAGGTCGGAGCCGAGGACGACGAACGCACCGGTGAGACCGGAGACGAGCGGGGGCGGTGCCGAGGTGCCGGCCAGCCGCAGCGCGATCTGCGGGCAGGCCAGGGCCACGAAGGCCACCGGTCCCGCCGCGGCCGTGCCGAAGGCGACCAGGCCCACCCCGGTCAGCAGCAGCGCCAGCCGGACCGGCTGGACGGGGGTGCCCAGCCCGGCGGCCACGTCGTCGCCGAGCTGGAGCGTGCGCATCCAGCGGCCCAGGCCCAGGCCCAGGGTGACGGGCAGCAGCACGGCCAGGGCGATCGCCAGGGAGTCCACCTGGCCCCAGGTGCGGCCGTTGAGGTTGCCGACCAGCCAGCCGAGCGCCTCCTCGGCCTGGAACCGGTTGCCCCGCGCCACCAGGAAGTCGGTGGCGCTGGTGCAGATCCAGGAGACGCCGATGCCGACGAGGATGATGCGGTAGCCGGTGGCCCCGCCCTTCCAGGCCAGCGCGTACACGAGCAGCGCGGTCGCCAGGGCGCCGAGCAGACCGACCGTGGACAGCCCGAGCCCGCCGGACCAGCCGAGGACCACCGCCGCGACCACCGCCGTGCCGGCGCCCTCGGTCAGCCCGATCATGTCGGGGCTGGCCAGCGCATTGCGGGTCATCGTCTGGAACACCGCCCCGGAGACCCCGAAGGCGAGGCCGACCAGGAGGCCGGTCAGGGCGCGGGGCAGCCGCAGGTCCCGTACGACGACGAGGGTCCCGGGGTCGCCCACGCCGAACAGGGCCTTGACGACGTCGGGCAGGCTCACCGGGTAGTCGCCGAGGGCCAGGCCCCAGCAGAACAGCGCGAACGCGCCCACGCCGACGAGCACTCCGGTCAGCACCAGGCGCGGCCGCAGCATGCCGGACACCGGGGGCACGGCCAGCCGGAACGGCCGGTCGCGCAGCGTGGGCCGGACGGAGACGGCGGTGGTGGGGGACGATTGTGCGGGCACGCTCACACCTCCGCGAGTTTCCGGCGGCGGACCAGGGCGATGAAGAACGGGCCGCCGAGGAAGGCGACGAGGACACCGGCCTGGATCTCGGTGGGCCGGGCCACCATCCGGCCCACGATGTCGGCGGACAGCAGCAGGACCGGCGCCAGCGCGGCGGACAGCGGCAGCAGCCAGCGGTGGTCGGGGCCGATGCCGGCGAACTGGGCGAGCAGCCGGGCGATGTGCGGGACGACCAGGCCGAGGAAGACCACCGGACCGATGACCGCGACCGACGCGCCGGTCAGCAGCACGATCGCGGTCACCCCCTGGAGCCGTACCAGACCCAGCCGCCGGCCCAGGGAGGCGGCCACGTCGTCGCCGAGCGCCAGGCTGTTCAGGGCCGGGGCGCAGGACAGGGCGAGGACCGCGCCCACCGCGAGGAACGGCAGGATGCGCACCAGGTCGCCGGAGTCCTGGTCGGCCAGGGTGCCGGCGGACCAGTAGCGGTAACGGTCCAGCGCGTCCTGGTCGGTGAGCACCACGGCACTGGTCAGCGACGACAGCAGCGAGGTGACGGCCACGCCGGCGAGCGCCAGCTTCACCGGGGTCGCCCCGGAGCGGCCCAGCCGTCCGAGGAGGAAGACCAGGACGCTCGCGGCGAGCGCGCCGGCGAACGCGAACCACACGTAGCCGTACAGCGATCCGACCCCGAACACCGCGACCGACACGACGATCGCGAAGGACGCGCCCGCGCTCACCCCGAGGATGCCGGGATCGGCAAGGGGGTTGCGGGTCAGGGCCTGCATCAGGGCGCCGGACATGCCGAGGGCGGCGCCCGTGGTCAGGCCGAGCAGGGTCCGGGGGACGCGCACCGACCAGATCACGTTGTCGACCAGCCGGCTCGGCGGATGCCCGAGGACCGAGCGCACCACCTGGTCGAGCGGGATGCTCAACGCGCCCAGCGCCACGGAGAGAAGGGACAAAAGGACCAGGAGGGCGGTGATCAGTGTCACCAGCACCGTGGTGCGAAGCCTTCTGCCTGAAGCCACTTGCCGGTCTCCATGCCGTCGTCCGGTGGTCCGCGAACAGTCCTGATAGCAGGTTAGGTGAGCATAACCTCAGCCGTTGTGACTTGGGCCGCTGAAGTCGGATTGACCCTGTCGAGTTAGGCAATCCTTACCTTACTATGCGAGCGGTCGCGGCTCCGCTGAGCCGTTCCACACCTATGGGGAGGCACGGGCAGCTGTGTCGGGCAACACGCGTTCTTCCGCACCGTCTTCTGCGGCTTCGACTTCTGTTTCGACGGCGCGGACGGGACCCGCGGAGGACTACTGGCGGGAACGGTTCGCCGCACCGGTACCGGAGACCTCGCTGCCGTTCGACCACCCGCACCCGGCGCGCCCGCAGGAGCCGCGGCCGCGTGCCGGACGCACGGTCGAGCTCACCGGACCTGCCGGGCTTCCCGGTCTTGCCGACGAGCCGACTCTGCTCGCCGTCTTCGTCGCCCTGCTGCACCGCTACGGCGGAGGTGCGGCACAGGACCTGACGGTCGCTCACGAGGGCCTGCCGCTCCGGCTGGTGGTGAACGGCGCCATGTCGTTCGCCGAGTTGCGCGACCACGTCACGGCCGCCCGCGCCCAGGCCACGGCCCACCGGCTGCCGACCGCCGAGCTGCTGCGACTGCTCGCTCCCGAACCCGGCCGCGGCGGCGCCCTGTTGTGCGCCGTCGGCTTCGGCACCGCACCCTGGGACGACGGCGGCCCCCTGGACCTGGCGCTCTCCGTCACCGACGGGCAGGTGTGCGCGGACTACGCCGCCGACCTCTTCGAACCCGGCACCGCCGACCGCATCCTCGGCCACTACGCCACGCTCCTCGCCGACGCCCTCGACCGTCCCGGCACCCCGCTCGCCGACCTCGAACTCCTCGGCGCCGACGAACGGCAGCTGATCCTGAGGGACTGGAACGACACCGCGCACGAGGTGCCCGCGCTCACCTGGCCGCGCATGTTCGCCGACCAGGTCGCCGCGCGCCCCGACGAAGTCGCCCTCGTCCACGAGGACGTCCGCCTCACCTACGCCGAACTCGACGCCCGCGCAGCCAGGTTGGCGCACGCCCTGGTCGCCCGCGGCGCCGGTCCCGAGCAGGTCGTGGCGCTCGCCGTACCCCGGTCCGCCGACATGATCGTCGCGGAGGTCGCCGTACTGAAGACGGGCGCCGCCTACCTCCCCGTCGACACCGACTACCCGGCCGACCGCATCGCCTACATGCTCGACGACGCCCGCCCGGTCTGCCTCGTCACCACCGCCGGCATGGTCCCCGACCTGCCGCCGGGCACGGACCCGCTGGTCCTCGACGCCCCGGAGACCGTCGCCGAGCTGGCCACCCACCCGGCCCACGACCCCGCCATCGCGGACGAGTTGACGGTCGCGCACGCCGCGTACGTCATCTACACCTCCGGCTCCACCGGCCGCCCCAAGGGCGTGGTGCTCTCCCACGCCGGCGTCGCCAAGCTGGTCGCCACCCAGCGCGAGCGGTTCGGGATCGGCCCGCACAGCCGGGTCCTGCAGTTCGCCTCGCCCAGCTTCGACGTGGCCTTCTGGGACCTGTGCCTCGGCCTGCTCTCCGGCGGCCGGCTGGTCGTCGTACCCGCCGACCGCCGGGTGCCCGGCGCGCCGCTCGCCGACTACGCGAACGAGCACGGCATCACCTTCATGATCCTGCCGCCCGCGCTGCTCGCGGCCATGCCGGAGGACGTGCAACTCCCGCCCGCCGCCACCCTGCTGGCCGGCACCGAGCGCGTCTCGCCCGAACTCGTCGGCCGCTACGCGGGCGGCCGGATGATGTTCAACGCGTACGGACCCACCGAGGCCACCACCAACTCCACGCTCGGCCTGTGCGACCCGGACACCCCGGCCGGGACCATCGTGCCCATCGGCGTCCCCGACCCGGGCACCCGCGCCTACGTCCTCGACGAGCGGCTGCGGCCGGTACCCGCCGGTGTGGTGGGGGAGTTGTACCTGGGCGGCGCCGGGCTCGCCCGCGGCTACCTCGGCCGGCCCGCGCTGACCGCCGAGCGCTTCGTCGCCGACCCGTTCGGCGCGCCCGGCGAGCGGCTGTACCGCACCGGCGACCTGGTCCGCTGGAAGTCCGACGGACGGCTCGAGTTCCACGGCCGCGTCGACAGCCAGATCAAGATCCGCGGCTTCCGCATCGAGCCCGGCGAGATCGAGTCCGTGCTGCGCGCCCACCCGGCCGTCGACCAGGCCGCCGTCATGGTCCGCGAGGACCGCCCCGGCGACCGCCGCCTCGCCGCCTACGTCGTGCCCTCCCTGGACACCGTCACCGAGGCCGACGAGGCCGTGTCCGACTGGAAGGACCTGCACGAACTCCTCTACTCCGCCGCCGGATCCGACGGCTTCGAGGAGAACTTCGCGGGCTGGAACAGCATGTACGACGGCCTGCCCATCCCGCTCGCCGACCTGCGCGAGTGGCGGGACGCGACCGTCGCCCGGATCCGCGAACTGCGGCCCCGCCGCGTCCTGGAGATCGGCGTCGGCAGCGGCCTGCTGCTCTCCCGGATCGCCCCCGACTGCGCCGAGTACGTCGGCACCGACCTCTCCGAGGAAGCCGTACGCGCGCTGCGCGCCCAGGTCGACGCCGTACCGGAACTGGCCGGCAGGGTCACCCTGCACGCCCGGCCCGCGCACGAGCTGACCGGACTGCCCGCCGGGCACTTCGACACGATCGTCGTCAACTCCGTCGTCCAGTACTTCCCGGACGCCGACTACCTCACCGGCGTCCTGCGCTCGGCCGCGCAACTGCTTGCGCCCGGCGGGTCGTTGTTCATCGGCGACGTACGCAATCTGCGGCTGCTGCGGACGCTGGCCGCCGCCATCGAGTCGGGCCGGGCCCACACCGGGTCCGCCGACGACAAGGAAGCCCTGCGTGCCGCCGTCGACCGGGCCGTGGCCTGGGAGGGCGAACTCCTCCTCGACCCGGACTACTTCGCGACCCTGGACGGCTTCACGGCAGACGTACGGACCAAGCGGGGCGTCCACCACAACGAGCTGACCCGCTATCGGTACGACGTCGTCCTGCGGCCCGGCACCGAACCGGTCCCGGACGCCTTGACTCCGGACGCCTCGACCCCGGTGCCCTGGTCCACGCTCGGCAGCCCGGACGTCCTCGCCGAGCGGCTCGCCGCCCCGGACCGCCCCGCCCGCCTCCGCGTCACCGGCATCCCCAACGCCCGCCTCGCCCCCGACCTGGCCGCACTCGGCGCCCTCGACGACAGCAGCCGCACCGGCAGCGCCGGCGTCGACCCGGAGGCCCTGTACGAGACCGCCGCCCGGCACGGCTACCGGGCCGCGCTCACCTGGACCGCGGACGCCGAGGACGGCAGCCTCGACGCGGTGTTCGCGCGCGGCGACGACACGCCGCTCGGCCCGCTGTACGTGCCCGCCGACCAGGTCCGCCCCCACGCCAACCGTCCCGCGCCCTTCCGCAACGTCACCGCGCTGATGGCCGGGCTGCGCGCGCACGCCGCCGAGTTCCTGCCCGAGTACATGGTCCCGGCCGCCCTCGTCCCGCTGGACCGGCTCCCCGTCACCCCCAGCGGCAAGCTCGACTCCGCCGCCCTGCCGGTCCCGGACTACGGCCTGCTCAGCTCCGGCCGGGCCCCGCGCACCGAGCGCGAGCGCCTGCTGTGCGACCTGTACGCCCGCGCCCTGCGGGTGCCCTCGGTGACCGTCGACGACGACTTCTTCGCGCTCGGCGGGGACAGCATCGTCGCCATCCAGCTGCTCGTCCTGGCCCGCCGGGCCGGTCTGGAGCTGACCCCGCGGGACGTCTTCCGGCACCGCACGGTCGCCCAGCTAGCCGAGGTCGCCCGCACCACCGACGGCGCCGAGGACCCGGCCGACACCCCCTGGGACCCGCCGACCGCCGACGAACTCGCCGCGCTCCAGGGCGACGCCCCGCTCACGGTCGCCGAGGTCCTGCCGCTCGGCCCGCTCCAGGAGGGCTTCTTCTTCCACGCCCTCCTGGACGGCGCCGAGCACGACGCCTACGTCGTCCAGCAGGTGATCGAACTCACCGGTCCCGTCGACAGCGGCCTCCTCCGGCAGGCTGCCCAGCGGCTCCTCGACCGGCACGCCCCGCTGCGGGCCTGCTTCCGCCAGCTCCCGGACGGCCGCCCGGCCCAGCTCGTCGCCACCGGCCTCGACGTGCCCTGGCACGAGGTCGACCTGTCCGCCCAGGACACCGCCGTCCGCGCGGGCCTCGCGGAGGCCGTCGCCGCCGACGAACGCGCCCGCCGCTTCGACCTGGCCCGGCCGCCGCTGTTGCGCTGCGCCCTGGTCCGCCTCGGACCGGACCGCAGCCGCCTGATCCTGACCTTCCATCACATCGTCGCCGACGGCTGGTCCCTGCCCGTCCTGCACCGCGAACTCCTCGCCCTCTATGGCGATCAGCCCGCCTCGCTTCCCGAAGTCGCCCCGTACCGCGGCTATCTGGCCCGTGTCGCGCGCGCCGACCGGCAGGCCGCCCGGGACGCCTGGCGCGCCGCCCTCGCCGGGATCGACGAGCCCACCCGCCTGGTCGAGACCCCGGCCGCCGGGCCGATCGAGCCCGCCCAGCTCCGCGTCGAACTGCCCGAGCGCACCACCGCCCGGCTCACCGCCCGCGCCCGCGAACACGGCGTCACCCTCGGCACGGTCGTCCAGGCCGCCTGGGGCCTGCTCCTCGCCGGGCTGACCGGCTGCCAGGACGTGGTATTCGGCACCACCGTCTCCGGCCGCGACGCCGCCGTGCCCGGCATCGAGTCGATGGTCGGCCTCTTCATCAACACCCTGCCCACCCGGCTGAGCTGGACCCCCGCCGACACCCTCGGTGCCGTCCTGGAACGCCTCCAGCAGGAGCAGAGCGCCCTCCTTGACCACCAGCACCTCGGCCTCGCGGAGATCCAGCGGGCCGCCGGGCACGCGGGCGGCGGCGAACTCTTCGACACCCTGGTGGTGTTCGAGAACTACCCCGCCGAAACCGACCTCACCGACCCCACCGGCACGGTCCGGCTGGCCGGGCACGCATTCCACGACGCCGTGCACTATCCGCTGGCACTCGTCGTCAAGCCCGGCCGCTGGCTCGACCTGCGCCTCAAGCACCACGCGAACCGGGTCCCCGGCGACGCCGTGCGACTGCTCGCCGACCGGCTCACCAAGGTCCTGGACGCCCTCGCCGAGGACACCGCACGCCCGGTGGCCGCCCTCGACCTGCTCACCGAGGCCGAGCGCGTCCACCCCGAGGGCGAGCGCCGCCCCGTACCCCCGACCACCCTGCCCGCCGCCATCGCCGCGCAGACCGCCCGGACCCCCGACGCGACCGCCGTCGTGTACGAGGACACCACCCTCACCTACGCCGAACTCGAAACCCGAGCCGAGGCGTTGGCCCGCCGGCTGCGCGCCCGGGGCGCCGGACCCGAACGGTTCGTCGCCGTCGCCGTGCCACGCTCGGCCGAGCTGATGGTCGCCCTGCTCGGCGTGCTGAAGTCCGGCGCCGCCTATCTGCCGGTCGACCTCGACTATCCGGCCGACCGCATCGCGTACATGCTCACCGACTCCGGCGCCCGGACCGTCGTCACCACGGCACGGGACGCCGTACGGCTGCCGGACACGGCCGGGCTGGAGATCCTGTGCGTCGAGGAGGTCGAGGAGGTCGAGGAGGTCGACGACGTCCCGCAGTCCACGCCACCCCTCACCCCCGACCACCCCGCCTACCTCATCTACACCTCCGGCTCCACCGGCCGCCCCAAGGGTGTCGTCGTCACCCACCGCGCCATCGGCAACCGGCTGGCCTGGATGCAGGGCGCGTACGGACTCGCCGACGACGACCGGGTGCTGCAGAAGACCCCGTCCAGTTTCGACGTCAGCGTCTGGGAGTTCTTCTGGGCGCTGCACGAGGGCGCCGCGGTCGTGCTCGCCGCGCCCGACGGGCACCGCGACCCCGCCTACCTGGCCCGGCTGATCCGGGCCGAGGGCGTGACGACGATGCACTTCGTGCCGTCGATGCTGGACGCGTTCCTCGCGGCGGAGGAGGTCACCGCCGATCCGGCCTGGGCGGGCAGCCTGCGCCGCGTCCTCAGCAGCGGCGAGGCCCTGTCCGGCACGGCGGCCCGGCGCTGGCGCGACCTGACCGGCGTTCCGCTGCACAACCTGTACGGCCCCACAGAGGCCGCCGTCGACGTCACCCACCACGCCTACGACGGCGCGCCCGGCACCACCGTGCCCATCGGCCGGCCCGTGTGGAACACCGGCCTGCGCGTCCTGGACGCCTGCCTGCGCCCGGTGCCCGAGGGTGTGCCCGGCGAGCTCTACCTGACCGGCGTCCAGCTGGCCCGCGGCTACCACCGGCGGCCCGCACTCACCGCCGACCGCTTCGTGGCGGACCCGTACGCGACCGTGCCCGGCGAGCGCATGTACCGCACCGGCGACCTGGTGCGCCGCCGCCCCGACGGAACCCTGGACTACCTGGGCCGCACCGACCGGCAGGTCAAGCTGCGGGGCAACCGCATCGAACTCGGCGAGATCGAGGCCGCGTTGACCCGTCTCCCGGCGGTGGCGCGCGGTGCCGTGGTCGTCCGCGACCAGCGCCTGGTCGCCTACGCGGTCCCCGCGGCCGGTGCCGTCGCCGACCCCGCCGAGCTGCGCGCCGCCCTCGCCGAGGCGCTGCCCGCACCGCTGGTCCCGGAGGCCTACGTCGTCCTCGCCGACCTGCCGCTCACCCCCAGCGGCAAGCTCGACCAGGCCGCACTGCCCGCCCCCGAGGCCGAACGCGCCGTCCGCCGCGAGCCCGCCGGGCCGCTGGAGCAGCAGCTCACCGAGATCTTCGCCGCCGTCCTCGGCATCGCCGACGCCGGTCCGGACGACGACTTCTTCCGGCTCGGCGGCGACAGCATCAGCTCCATCGGCGTCGCCAGCCGGGCCCGCGCGGCCGGCCTGGACCTCAGCCCGCGGGACGTCTTCACCCACCGCACGCCCGCCGCCCTCGCGGCCACCGCCCGCACCACCACAGAAGCCGCGCCCTCCGCTGCCGACTTCACCCTCACCGACGCCGAACACGCCCGGATCCGCGCCCTGGCCGCCCCGGCCGCCGTCGCCGACGTCTGGCCGCTGGCCCCCCTCCAGGAGGGCCTGTTCTTCCACTCGGCCTACGACCAGGGCGCGTTGGACGTCTACACCGTCCACGAGACCTTCGACTTCGCCACCGGCCTGGACCCGGCCCGGCTGCGCGCCGCCACGCGCACGCTCCTGGACCGCAACCCGGGTCTGCGGGCCGGTTTCACCAGCGAAGGCCTCGACCAGCCGGTGCAGTTCATCGTCGAGACCCCTGAGATCCCGCTCGAAGAGGTCGACCTCTCCCATCTCCAGGCCGTCGAACAGGACGAACGGGCACGGGAGTTGACCGAGGCCGAGCGCAACCGCCGCTTCGACCTGTCCGCGCCCCCGCTGTTCCGGCTGCTCCTGCTGCGCCTCGGCGCCGAGCGGGGCGACCGCCTCGTCATCGGCCGGCACCTGATCCTCTGGGACGGCTGGTCGGCCTGGCTCTTCCTCGACGAGCTGTTCGCCCTGTACGAGACCGGCGGCGACGCCTCCGCGCTGCCCGCGCCCGGCAGCTACCGGGACTACCTGACCTGGCTGGACCAGCAGGACGACCCGTCCGCCACGGCCGCCTGGCGCACCGCGCTGACCGGCCTGGAGGAGCCCACGCTGCTGGCCCCGACCGCCGCCGACGGCCTCGAACCGGTCATCCCCGACCAGCTCGACGTACGCCTCACAGCCGAACTCGGCGACCGGCTGCGGGAGACCGGCCGCGTCCACGGCCTCACCCTGAACACCCTGCTCAACGCGGCCTGGGGCCTCACCCTCGGCTCCGCCACCGGCCGCACCGACGTCGTGTTCGGCACCACCGTCGCCGGCCGGCCCAGCGAGGTCCACGACGTCGAGAACATCATCGGCCTGTTCCTCAACACCGTGCCCACCCGGATCGCCTTCGACCCCGCCGAGCCGGTCCTCGACCTGCTCCGGCGCGTCCAGGGCGAGCGCCTCGACCTGATGCCGTACGAGCACCTCAGCCTCGGCGTGCTGCAGGCCGAGACCGGGCACCGCAAGCTGTTCGACACGCTGTTCGTGCTCCGCAACAACGACACCGAGGACCGGCTGGCGGAGCTGCGCACCCGGCACGGCGCCACCGCCGTCGCCAACGTCGACGCCACCCACTACCCGGCGAACCTGGTCGTCACCCCCGGGCAGCGGATCACGGTCACCCTCACCCACCGGCCCGACCTGGTCCCGGCCGACCGGGCCCGCGCCCTGCTCGACCGCTTCACCCTCCTCGTCGACCGCCTCACCACCGACCTCACGGCACCCGTGGGCTCCCTCGACCCGCTGCTGCCCGCCGAACACGCGGCCCTGCGCGAGGAGCGGGCGGTCGGCCGGGTCGAGGTCCCCGAGGAGACCATCGCCGACCTCCTCGCCACCCAGGCCGCGCGCACCCCGGAGGCCAGGGCCCTCGTGCTCGGCGAGCGCGCGCTGACCTACGCCGAACTCGACGCGGCCGTCAACCGGATGGCCCGGCTGCTCATCGAGCGCGGCGCCGGTCCGGAGCGGGTGGTCGCGCTCGGCCTGGGCCGCTCCCTCGACATGGTGGTCGCGCTCTTCGCCGTCCTGCGCACCGGTGCCGCCTACCTGCCCCTGGAACTGGACCACCCGGCCGACCGGCTCTCCCTGATGCTGGCCGACGCCCGCCCGCTGCTCCTGCTCTCCACCGCCGCCGTCTCCGCGACCCTCGACGGCGACGACCTGCCCCGCGTCCTGCTCGACGACCCGGCGGTGCGGGACGAGCTGGCCGGGCTCCCTGACACCCCCGTCCGCCGCCGCTTCAGCCTCGAACACCCCGCCTACGTCATCTACACCTCCGGGTCCACCGGCCGCCCCAAGGGCGTCGTCACCCCCTACCGGGGCCTGACGAACATGCAGCTCAACCACCAGATGGAGATCTTCGAGCCGGCGATCGCCGCGGCCGGCGGCCGGCGGCTGCGGATCGCGCACACCGTGTCGTTCGCCTTCGACATGTCGTGGGAGGAGCTGCTCTGGCTGGTCGAGGGCCACGAAGTGCACGTGTGCGACGAGGAGTTGCGGCGCGACGCGGAGGCACTGGTCGCCTACTGCGAGCAGCACCGCATCGACGTCGTCAACGTCACGCCCACGTACGCCCGGCTGCTGATCGAGCAGGGCCTGCTGACCGGCCACATCCCGCCGCTCGTGCTGCTCGGCGGCGAGGCGGTCCCGGAGACCGTGTGGGCGGCCCTGCGGGACACCGAGGGCACCTACGGCTACAACCTGTACGGGCCGACCGAGTACACCATCAACACCCTCGGTGGCGGCACCCTCGACTCCGACACCCCCACCGTCGGCAAGCCCATCCGGGGCACCCGTGCCCACATCCTCGACGCCTGGCTGCGCCCGGTGACCGACGGCGTCCCCGGCGAGCTGTACATCGCCGGCATCGGCCTGGCCCGCGGCTACCTCGACCGGCCCGGCCTGACCGCCGAGCGGTTCGTGGCCGACCCGTTCGGGGAGCCCGGCGAGCGCATGTACCGCACCGGCGACCTGGTGCGCCGGAGCCCCGACGGCAACCTCGACTTCCTCGGCCGCACCGACGACCAGGTCAAGATCCGCGGCTACCGCATCGAACCCGGCGAGATCGAGGCCGCCCTCAGCCGCCACCCGCTGGTCTCCCAGGCCGCCGTCGTGGTCCGCGACGAACGCCTCGTCGGCTACGTCGTGCCCTCCGGCGCCGACCCCGCCGACCGCGGCGCCGACCGCACCGCCGCCGAGGCCGCGCAGGTGGGGGAGTGGCAGGAGATCTACTCCGACGAGTACGAGGAGATCGGCACGGCCGTCTTCACCGAGCAGTACGACGGCTGGGACAGCTCCTACGACGGCCGGCCCATCCCCTTCGAGCAGATGCACGAGTGGCGTGCGGCCACCGTCGCCCGCATCCGCGCCCTGAACCCGCGCCGCGTCCTCGAAATCGGCGTGGGATCAGGCCTGTTGCTGTCCCGACTCGCTCCGGACGCGGCGGAGTACTGGGCGACCGACTTCGCCGCCCCGGTGATCCGCAAGATCGGCGCGGAGCTGAGGAGCGGGGATCCCGAGCTGGCCTCCCGGGTGGAACTGCGCTGCCGGCCCGCCGACGACCTGAGCGGCCTGCCCGCCGGCCACTTCGACACGATCGTCATCAACTCCGTCATCCAGTACTTCCCGAGCATCGAGTACCTCACCGCCGTCATCGACGGCGCCATGGAGCTGCTCGCGCCGGGCGGCGCCCTGTTCGTCGGCGACGTCCGCAACCTGCGGCTGGCCCGCACCTTCCACGCCGAGATCCAGCGCGCCCGCGGCACGGCCGAGGCCGATCTGGAGCGGGCGGTGGAGCGCGGACTGCGCCTGGAGAAGGAACTCCTGGTCGACCCCGACTACTTCACCGCCCTGGGCTACGGCGTCGACCTGCGCACCAAGCGCGGAACGCACCACAACGAACTGACCCGGCACCGCTACGACGTCGTCCTGTACGCAGGGGAGCCGGACGTCCGCCTCGACGACGCGCCGACGGTCGGGTGGAGCACGGCCCACACCGTGGGCGAACTGGCCCGGGGCGGCTGGTCCTCCGAGGGCATCGGCCAACTGCTGCACTCGCGCGCCTTGTCGACCGGTCAGGTCGGTGACCGCGCCCGTGTCGAGCGGCCCGCCGCCCTGCGCGTCACCGGCATCCCCGACGGCCGCACCCGCGAGGACGGCGTCGACCCGGAGACCCTGCACGCGCTCGGCGCGGAGGCCGGACACCGCGTGCTGACGACGTGGTCGGAGCGGACCGGCACCTACGACGCCGTCTTCCTCACCGAAGAGACCGCCGGACACCGGCTCACCGGCGGCCTGTTCCGCCCCGGCGGCGGCACCGCCCCCTACGCCAACGACCCCACCGCCGCCCGCGAGACCAGTGCCCTGGTCCGGCGGCTGCGCGAGGACCTCGGACGCGAACTGCCCGAGTACATGGTCCCGGCCGCCTTCGTCACCGTCGACGGCCTGCCCATGAACGCCAACGGCAAGCTGGACGTGCGCGCCCTGCCCGAGGCCGAACCCGCCGTCGCCCTCGGCGGCGGCCGCGGCCCCCGCACCCCGCAGGAGGAGGTCCTCTGCCGCCTGTTCGCGGAGGTGCTCGGGCTGCCCGAGGCCGGTGCGGAGGACAACTTCTTCGACCTGGGCGGCCATTCGCTGCTCGCCACCCGGCTGGTCAGCCGCGCCCGCACCGAACTGGGCGCCGAACTCGCCATCCGCGACCTCTTCGAGGCCCCCACCCCGGCCCGGCTCGCCGCCCGGGTCGGCGCGGCGAGCCCGGCCCGGCCGCCCGTCACCCCGGTCACCGACCGGCCCGCCCGGATCCCGCTGTCCCCGGCCCAGCGCCGGCTGCTGCTCGTGGAGCAGATCACCGGCAGCGGTGTCGCCTACAACTTCCCGCTGGTCTTCCGGCTGCGCGGCGCCCTCGGCACCGAGGCCCTGCGTGCCGCCCTGCGGGACGTGGCCGTCCGCCACGAGGCGCTGCGCACCGTGTTCCCGGCCCATGACGGCGAGCCGTACCAGCGGATCGTCCCCGCCGAGGACGCGCATCCGGCCCTCACCGTCGCCGAGGCCACCGAGGAGGAGCTGCCCGCGCTGATCGAGGCGGCCCAGCGCCGCCCCTTCGACCTCACCGCGGAACTCCCGCTGCGCTGCGAAGTGTTCCGGCTCGCGGACGACGACCACGTGGTGGCCGTCGTCCTGCACCACATCACCACCGACGAGTGGTCCGACCGGCCGTTCCTCGCCGACCTCGGCACCGCCTACGCGGCGCGCCGCGCGGGCGCGGCCCCGGACTGGGCGCCGCTGCCCGTGCAGTACGCCGACTACACCCTGTGGCAGCGGGAGCTGCTCGCGACCAGTGGTGAGACCCAACTCGCCCACTGGCGGGACGCCTTGCGCGGGCTGCCCGACGAGCTGACCCTCCCCTCCGACCGGCCCCGCCCGGCCGAGCCGACCGGGCGCGGTGGCAAGGTCCGCCTGGAGCTGCCCGCCGCCACCGGTCTCGCCCTGCGCGACCTCACGGCGGCCACCGGCACCAGCATGTTCATGCTGTTCCAGGCCGCCACCGCCGCCCTGTTGCAGCGGCTCGGCGCGGGCGACGACATCCCCCTCGGCGCGCCCATCGCGGGCCGTACCGACGAGGCGCTCGGCGACCTGGTGGGCTTCTTCGTCAACACCCTGGTGCTGCGCACCGACCTGTCCGGCGACGCGCTGACGTTCCGTGAACTCCTCGGCCGGGTCCGGGAGTCGTCCCTGTCCGCCTTCGAGTACCAGGACCTGCCCTTCGACCGGGTGGTGGAGGCACTCAACCCGCCCCGGGTGGCCGGCCGCAACCCGCTCTTCCAGGTCATGCTCGGGTACCACCACCGGCCCGACGGCGACCCCGACGTGCTGGGCCTGGCCACCGAGTGGTCCGACATGGACACCGGCATGGCCAAGTTCGACCTGCACTTCACGTACGTCGACGAGGCCGACCGCGTGGTCCTGCTCCTGGAGTACGCCACCGACCTCTTCGATCACGGCACGGCCGAGGTCCTGGCCGACCGCGCGGCCCGGCTCCTCGCCCAGGCCGCCGCCGAACCGGACGTCCTGCTCGGGGACCTGGATCTCCTCGACGAGGACGAGCGGACCCGCGTCCTCTCCGCCTGGAACGACACCGCCCGGCCCGTCCCGGCTCTGACGCTCCCCGAGCTGTTCCGCGCCCAGGCGGCCCGCACCCCCGACGCCACCGCCCTCGTCTTCGAGGAGCAGCGGCTCACCTACGCCGAGCTGGACGCCCGGGTCGAGCACACCGCCCGGGTCCTGGCCGGTCTCGGCGCGGGCCCGGAGCGGACCGTCGCCGTCGCCCTGCCACGCTCGGTCGACCTCGTCGTCGCCCTCCTCGCCACGCACCGCGCCGGTGCCGCCTACCTGCCGCTGGACCCGGACTACCCGGCGGACCGACTCGCCCTCATGGTCGAGGACGCCCGCCCGGTGTGCGTCGTCCGCGACGCCCTGCCCACCGGCCCGGAGGCGGCGCTCCCGACGTCGTACGACCCCCGGCACCCGGCCTACGTCATCTACACCTCGGGCTCCACCGGCCGCCCCAAGGGCGTGGTCGTCCCGCACGAGGGCATAGCCAACCGCCTGCTGTGGATGCAGGACACCTACCGCCTCGGCGCCGACGACCGCGTGCTGCAGAAGACGCCGTCCAGCTTCGACGTGTCGGTGTGGGAGTTCTTCTGGCCGCTGATCACCGGCGCCGCGCTGGTCGTCGCCCGGCCCGAGGGCCACCGCGACCCCGCCTACCTGGCCGCGCTGATCCGCGAACAGGACGTCACCACCGTCCACTTCGTGCCGTCCATGCTCCAGCTCTTCCTGGAGGAGCCGACGGCCGTCGGCTGCACCGGCCTGCGCCGCGTGCTGTGCAGCGGCGAGGCGCTCCCGCCCGCCCTCACCCGCCGCTTCCACGAGGTGCTGGACGCCGGCCTGCACAACCTCTACGGCCCCACCGAGGCGTCCGTCGACGTCACGGCGATCGAGGTCGCCCCTGGCGCGACCGCCGTCCCCATCGGCCGCCCGGTCTGGAACACCCGCCTGTACGTCCTCGACGCCGGTCTGCGCCCGGTGCCGCCCGGGGTTCCGGGCGAGCTGTACCTGGCGGGCGTGCAGCTGGCGCGCGGCTATCTGGAGCGGCCCGGCCTGACCGCCGAGCGGTTCGTGGCCGACCCGTACGGTCCGGCGGGGGCCCGCATGTACCGCACGGGCGACCTGGCCCGCTGGACGGCGGACGGCACGGTCGAGTACCTCGGCCGCACCGACGACCAGGTGAAGGTGCGCGGCTTCCGCGTGGAGCCCGGCGAGATCGAGGCCGTGCTCGCCGCCCACCCGTCCGTCGCACACGCCACCGTCACCGTGCACGGCCAGACGCTCGTCGCCTACGTCGTCCCCGACACCGGCCCGGTGGTGGACGCGACCGCCCTGCGTGCCCACGCCGCCGCCGTACTCCCCGCCCACATGGTCCCCGCCGCGTACGTCACCCTCGACGCGCTGCCGCTCACCCCGAACGGCAAGCTCGACCGCAAGGCCCTGCCCGCCCCCGAGTTCACCACGGGCCCGGCCGACGGCCCCGCGCCGCGCACCCCACGCGCCCCGCGCGAGGAGATCCTCGCCGCCCTGTTCGCCGACGTCCTCGGCCGCGAACGGGTCGGCGTGGACGACGACTTCTTCGCGCTCGGCGGCCACTCGCTGCTCGCCATGCGCCTGGTCAGCCGCGTCCGCACGGCACTCGGTACGGAACTGACGGTCCGTGACATCTTCGAGGCACCGACGGTGGCCCTGCTCGCCGCCCGCACCGACACGTCCGCCGCCGACACGTCCGCCGCCGGGTCGTCCGCCGCCGGGTGGCGTCCCGCAATCACCGACCCGCGCCCGCGTCCCCGACTCGGCGACCCGCGCCCGCGTCCCGAACTGCTGCCGCTGTCCTCCGCGCAGCGCCGGCTGTGGCTGCTCGCGCAGGTCGACGGCGCGAGCACCGCTTACAACCTCCCCTCCGCCTGGCGGCTGACCGGCGCCCTCGACCGGGACGCCCTCCAGGCCGCCCTGGACGACGTGGCCGCCCGGCACACCCCGTTGCGCACCGTCTTCCCGGCGGTCGACGGGGTCCCGTACCAGCGGATCCTGGCGGAGGTCCGAGTCCCGCTGGATTCGGCCCCGTTCGAGGAGCTGGCCGACCGGGCCGCGCACCTCTTCGACCTGGAACGCGAACTCCCCGTCCGCGCCACCCTGTTCGAGACCGGCCCCGGCGAACACGTCCTGCTGCTCCTCCTCCACCACATCGCCACCGACGAGTGGTCCGACCGCCCGCTGCTCGCCGACCTCGCCACCGCCTACGCGGCCCGCACCGCCGGGCACGCCCCCGACTGGGCGCCGCTGCCCGCGAGTTACGCCGACTACACGCTCTGGCAGCGCGACCTGCTGGCCGCGACCGAGCCGGAGCTGCTCGCCCACTGGACCGAGACCCTGCGCGGGCTGCCCGCCGAGCTGAACCTGCCCACCGACCGGCCGCGCCCCGTCGAGCCCACCGGGCGCGGCGGCACCACCGGCTTCACCGTCCCGCCCGCCCTGGCCGGCGCCCTGCGCGGCCTGGCCCGCACCCACGGCGTCAGCATGTTCATGGTGGCCCAGGCCGCGGTGGCCGCGCTGCTGCACCGGCTCGGCGCCGGGGACGACATCCCGCTCGGCGCCCCGGTGTCCGGGCGGTCCGACGAGGCACTCGAAGACCTGGTCGGGTTCTTCGTCAACTCCCTGGTCCTGCGCACCGACCTGACCGGCGACCCCACCTTCGGCGAGCTGCTCGCCCGGGTCCGGGACACCGACCTGGCCGCCTACCAGCACCAGGACCTGCCCTTCGAACGGCTGGTGGAGACCCTCAACCCCGAACGCTCCCTGGCCCGGCACCCGTTGTTCCAGGTGATGGTCGTCCACCTCGCGGGCCAGGGCGAGACACCCGCACTGCCCGGCCTGACCGCCCGCCGCGAGACCGTCGGGCAGGACAGCGCCAAGTTCGACCTCAGCTTCGACTTCGTCGAGCAGGGCGAGCGCATCGACGGCTGGATCGAGTACAGCGCCGACCTCTTCGACGAGCGGACCGCCGAACTCCTCGCCCGCCGCCTGGAGTCCCTGCTGGCCCAGGTCGCCGCCGACCCCGGCCGCCGCGTCGGCACCCTCGACGTCCTGCACGAGGACGAGCGGGCCCGCGTCCTCACCGGCTGGAACGACACCGCCCGGCCCGTCCCGGACCTCACCCTCCCCGAACTGTTCCGCGCCCAGGTCGCCCGGACTCCCGCCGCCACGGCCCTCGTCTTCGAGGGCACCGCACTCACCTACGCCGAACTCGACCAGCGCGTCGAGCGGCTCGCCCACACCCTCGCCGCGCACGGCGCCCGCGCCGAGACGACCGTCGCCGTCGCCCTGCCGCGCTCAGCCGCCCTCGTGGTGACCCTGCTCGCCGTGCACCGCGCGGGCGCCGCCTACCTGCCCCTCGACACCGGCTACCCGGCCGAGCGGCTGGCCTACACGCTCACCGACGCCCGCCCGGCCTGCCTGGTCACGGGCGCGGACGTGGCCGTTCCTGACACCGGCGTACCCCGCCTCACGGTGACCGCCGACGGCACCCCGGACCACCCCGCCGACGCCCCGCTGCCCACCTCCTACGACCCCCGCCACCCCGCCTACGTCATCTACACCTCCGGCTCCACCGGCCGCCCCAAGGGCGTCACCGTCCCGCACCGGGGCATCGCCAACCGCCTGCTGTGGATGCAGGACACCTACCGCCTCGACGCGGCCGACCGCGTGCTCCAGAAGACCCCGGCGGGCTTCGATGTGTCGGTCTGGGAGTTCTTCTGGCCGCTGATCACCGGCGCCACGCTGGTCGTCGCCCGGCCCGAGGGCCACCAGGACCCGGCCTACCTGGCCGGCCTGATCCGGCGCGAGCGCGTCACCACGGCCCACTTCGTGCCGTCCATGCTGCGCGCCTTCCTCGACGAGCCGGCCGCCGCCGACCGCACCGGCCTCCGCCAGGTGATGTGCAGCGGCGAGGCCCTGCCCGCCCCGCTGGCGGCCCGGTTCCACCACGTCCTGCCGGACACCCGCCTGCACAACCTCTACGGCCCCACCGAGGCGTCCGTCGACGTGACCGCGACCGAGATCGTCCCGGGCGCGACGGGCGTCCCCATCGGCCGCCCGGTCTGGAACACCCGCGCCTATGTCCTCGACGCGGGTCTGCGTCCGGTGCCGCCCGGTGTCGCGGGGGAGCTGTACCTGGCGGGCGTGCAGCTGGCGCGCGGCTATCTCGGCCGCACCGGGCTGACCGCCGAGCGGTTCGTGGCCGACCCGTACGGTCCGGCGGGGGCCCGCATGTACCGCACCGGCGACCTGGCCCGCTGGACGGCCGACGGGGAGCTGGAGTACCTCGGGCGCACCGACGACCAGGTCAAGCTGCGCGGCTTCCGGATCGAGCTCGGCGAGATCGAGAGCGTGCTCGCCGCACACCCGGCCGTCGCGCACGCCACCGTCGTGATGCGGGACGAGCGGCTCGTCGCGTACGTGGTGCCCACCGGCTCCGGCGCGGACTCCGCCGAACTGCGTGCCCACACCGCCCGCTCGCTGCCCGACCACATGGTCCCGGCCGCCGTCGTCACCCTCGACGCCCTCCCGCTCACCCCGAACGGCAAGCTGGACCGCAAGGCTCTCCCCGCCCCGGACTTCGCCGCGGAGGTCACCGACACCCGGCCGCGGACCCCGCTGGAGGAGATCCTGGGCGCCCTCGTCGCCGAGGTGCTCGGCCTCGAACGGGTCGGTGTGGACGACGACTTCTTCGCCCTCGGCGGGGACAGCATCGTCGCCATGCAACTGGTCGCCCGGGCTCGCGCCGCCGGGCTGGCGTTCAGCCCGCGCGACGTGTTCCGGCACAGGTCGGTGGCGGGGCTGGCCGCGGTCGCGACGGCCGCCGTGGACGAACGGCATGACACCGCCGTCCTCCTCGACCTCACCGACGCCGAACGCGCCGAGGTCGCCGCCCTGCCCGCCGGCACCGACGTGCTGCCCCTCTCACCGCTCCAGGCCGGACTGCTCTTCCACGCGGCCCTGGACTCCGGCGACGACGGCCCGGACCTCTACACCGTCCAGATCACCTACGACCTCGAAGGCCCCGTCGACGCCGACCGGCTGCGCACCGCCGCACAGGACCTGCTCGACGCCCACGAGAACCTG
Source organism: Streptomyces sp. NPDC058464 (assembly GCF_042721035.1). NCBI lineage: Bacteria > Bacillati > Actinomycetota > Actinomycetes > Kitasatosporales > Streptomycetaceae > Streptomyces > Streptomyces sp. NPDC058464. The sequence continues at coordinate 141,928 of NZ_JBHXMA010000012.1, read as the reverse complement.
CGCAGCGGCTTCCGGTACCTGTCCTCCGGACGCCCGGTGGCCGTCGTACCGCGCACCGCCGTGCTGCCCTGGCGGCAGCTCGACCTCACCGGCGGCGCCGCCGAGGCCGCCGACTCCGCCGACTCCGGCGATTCCGGTGACGAGGCGGCCTGGACCCGGCTGCTCGGGCAGGAGCGGCGCCGGTTCGACCCCGAACGCCCGCCGCTGCTGCGCCTGTTGCTGGCCCGTACCGGCCCGGACCGGCACCGCCTGGTGCTCTCGCACCAGCACCTGCTCCTCGACGGCTGGTCGCTGCCGCTGCTCACCGCCGAGCTCTGGGCGCGTTACGAGGGCCGCACCCCGGCCCCGCCCGCCCCCTACCGGGAGCACCTGCGGCTGCTGGCCGCCCAGGACCCGGCCGTCTCGACCGTCGCCTGGACCGAGGCGCTCACCGGCCTCGTCGAACCCACCCGGCTCGCGCCCGCCGACCCCGACCGGGCCGCCGCCGTCCCGCACACCCACACCGTGGAACTGGACGCCGGCCGCACCGCGGAGCTGGAGGCGTTCGCCCGGCGCGCGGGCGTCACCGTCAACACCCTCGTACAGGCGGCCTGGGGCGTGCTCCTCGGCCGCCTCACCGGGCGCGACGACGTGGTGTTCGGCGCCACCGTCGCGGGCCGCTCGCCCGAACTCCCCGGCTCCGAGGCGATGATCGGCCTCTTCATCAACACCGTCCCGGTCCGGGTGCGGATCCGCCCCGAGGAGAGCACGGCCGCCCTCCTCGAACGGGTCCAGGACGAGCAGTCCCGGCTCATCGCCCACCAGCACCTCGGCCTCGCCGACATCCAGCGCACCGCCGGACTCGGCGAACTCTTCGACACGCTCGTGGTGTTCGAGTCGTACCCGGTGGCGGAGCCCGGCCAGGAGACGGGTGACGCACCGCGCGCCACGGTCCGCGAGCACGCGGACTCCACCCACTACCCCCTCGCATGGGCGGTCGAGCCCGCCGAACGGCTGCGGGTGACGGCCGAGTTCCGTCCCGACCTGTTCGAGGCGGCCACCGTGCGGCGGATCACGGACGCCCTGACCGGCCTGCTGACCGGCATGGCCGCCGACCCCGGCCGACCCGTCGGCCGCCTCGACCTGCTCGGCTCCGCCGACCGGTACACCGTCCTGGAGACGTGGAACGACACCGCCCTCCCGGCCGCCGAACGCCTCGGCACGGTACCGGCGCTGTTCGCCGCCCAGGCCGCCGCCACTCCGGACGCGGTCGCCGTCACCGACGGCCGCACCACCTGGACCTTCGCCGAACTGGACGCCCACAGCACCGAGTTGGCGCGCATCCTGGCCGGGCGCGGCGCCGCACCCGAGCGGATCGTGGCCCTCGCCCTGCCCCGCACCGCCGACCACATCGCCGCGATCCTCGCCGTGATGAAGGCGGGCGCCGCCTATCTGCCCCTCGACCCCGAGCTGCCCGAGGCCCGCCTCACCGCCATGCTCGCCGACGCCCGCCCGGTGCTCGTCCTGGCCACCACCGAGACCGCCGCGGGCCTGCCCGCCACCGAGACCCCCGTCCTGCTCCTCGACGCCCCGAAGGACGGCCCGCCGGACGACCTCCCGCGGGCCGAACCCACCGCCCCCGGCCCCGACCACCCCGCCTACGTCATCTACACCTCCGGCTCCACGGGCCGCCCCAAGGGCGTCGTCGTCACCCAGCGCGGAGTCGCCAACCTCTTCCACAGCCACCGCCACGACCTGCACGACCTCGCCAAGGAGCGCACCGGGCGGCGCCACCTGCGGGTCGGGCACGCCTGGTCGTTCTCCTTCGACGCCTCCTGGCAGCCGCAGCTCTGGCTCCTCGACGGACACGCCCTGCACATCGCCGACGACGACACCCGCCGTGACCCCGAGCTCCTCGCCGGGTTCATCCGCGACCTGGGCATCGACTTCATCGAGGTCACCCCGTCCCTGCTCGCCCGGATGGCCGACAGCGGCCTGATCGGGCCCGGCGGCGACTGCCCGCTCGCGATGGTCGGCTTCGGCGGCGAGGCCGTACCCGAGTCGCTGTGGCGGCGGCTCGCCGCGCTCCCCGACACCGAGGCGGTCAACCTGTACGGCCCCACCGAGGCCACCGTCGACGCCCTCGTCGGCCGGGTCGGCGACAGCGCCCGCCCGGTCGTCGGCCGCCCCGTCCACCACTCCCGGGCCTACGTCCTGGACACCGCCCTGCGCCCGGTCCCGCCCGGCGTCACCGGCGAGCTGTACCTGTCCGGACCGGGCCTGGCCCGCGGCTACCTCGGCCGGCCCGACCTCACCGCCGAACGCTTCGTCGCCGACCCCTTCGGGATCCCGGGAGAGCGGATGTACCGCACCGGCGACCTGGCCCGCTGGACCGAGGACGGGCTGCTGGAATTCGCCGGCCGCACGGACGACCAGGTGAAGATCCGCGGGTACCGCGTCGAACTCGCCGAGATCGAGGCCGCGTTGGACACCCACCCGGCGGTCGCGCAGAGCGTCGTCGTGACCCGCGAACACCGGCCCGGAGTACGGCAGTTGATCGCCTACGCGGTCTCGGACGAAGTCGACGGCACGGATGGCGCGGAGTTGCGCGCCCACGCCGCCGCCCGCCTGCCCGACTACATGGTCCCGGCCGCCGTGGTCGTCCTGGAGCGGCTGCCGCTGCTCTCCAACGGCAAGCTCGACCGGGCCGCTCTGCCCGCCCCGGACTTCACCGCGGCGGGCGGCGGCCGGGCCCCGGAGAACGACACCGAGCGCACCCTGCGCGACCTGTTCGCCGACGCCCTCGGCCTGCCCGCCGAGGCGATCGGCACGGACGACGACTTCTTCGCCTTCGGCGGGGACAGCATCGTCGCCATGCAGCTCGTCGCCCGCGCCCGCTCGGGCGGCCTGCGGGTCACCCCTCGCCAGATCCTCCAGCACCGCACGGTCGTCGCCCTGGCCGCCGTCGCCGTCCCGCTGGGCGCCGAGGACCGGCAGGCCACGCACGACGACGGCACCGGCACCGTCCCCCTCACCCCGATCATGCGCGCCCTGCTCGACCGCGGCGGCCCCGTCGCCGCCTACCACCAGGCGGCCCTGCTGCGCACCCCGGCGGACCTCACCGAACCCGGCCTGCTGACCGTGCTCGGGGCGCTCGCCGCCCGGCACGACATGCTCCGGGCCCGGCTCGTCCGCACCCCGGAGGCCGCGCTGTCGGTGCCTGCGGCGGGCGGCACTGACGTACGGACCTGGCTCACCCGGGTCGACGTACGTGAGGCAGCCACGGACGAGAGCGCGCTGCGGGACGCCATCGCCCGCCATGCGCCGACGGCTCTGGCGGGGCTCGACCCCGAGGCCGGGGCGATGGTGCGGGCGGTCTGGTTCGACGCCGGACCGGACCACCCCGGGCGGCTGCTGCTCCTCGTCCACCACCTGGTGGTCGACGGCGTCTCCTGGCGCGTGCTGCTGCCCGACCTGGCCACCGCCTGGGCGGCCGTCCGCGGCGGCCGCACCCCCGAACCGGCGCCGGTGGAGCTGTCGTTCGCCCGTTGGTCACGGCTGCTCGGCGCCCGGGCCTGCGAACCGGCCGCCGAGGACGAGCTGCCCTGGTGGACCTCCGTCCTCGCCGCGGGTGCCGACCTGCCCCTGGCCCGCCGGCTCGACCCGGCCCGGGACACGGTCGCCACCACCCGCTACCTCTCCCTGTCCCTGCCCGCCGCCGTGACCGGCCCCCTGCTGAGCCGGGTCCCGGCCGCCTTCGGGGCGAGCGTCAACGACATCCTGCTCACCGCGTTCGCCCTGGCCGTCGGCGACTGGCGGGCCCGGACCCTGGGCGGCGAGCACGTCGGTGGCCCGGTCCTGGTCGACCTGGAGGGCCACGGCCGCGAGGAGGAACTCGCCGGCGACGCCGACCTGTCCCGCACGGTCGGCTGGTTCACCAGCGTCGTCCCGGTACGGCTCGACCCCGGTGCGTCCGGCCCGGAGGCCCTGGGCGGCGGACCCGCCCTCGACGCGGCCGTGGCCCGGATCCGCGACCACCTCACCGCCCTCCCGGCGGCCGGCATCGGCCACGGCCTGCTGCGCCGGCTCAACCCCGCGACCGGCCCGCTCCTCGCCGAACTCGCCGAACCGCAGATCGAGTTCAACTACATGGGCCGCTTCGGCCGCCCCGCGGCCGCCGACTGGTCCTACGCCACCGAGGAGGACGCCGCCGACCTCGACGCCGACGCCGGCATGCCGATGTCCCACGCGCTCACCCTCAACGCCCTCACCGAGGACCGCCCCGAAGGGCCGGAACTCAGCGCCCACTGGGCCTACGCGGCCGGACTCCTCACCGAGGACGCGGTCAGGGAGCTGGCCGGGACCTGGTTCCGGGCGCTGGAGGCGTTGGTGGCACGCGCGGCCGAACTGAACTGAACCGAACTGACAGACCGCACCGACCGCCCCCACCGAACAGACCGAAAGGCAAGGACCCGCTGACATGAGCAACCCGTTCGAGAACCCCGACGGCGTCTACTCCGTACTCGTCAACGACGAGGGCCAGTACAGCCTGTGGCCCGACTTCGTGGACGTACCGGCCGGCTGGACGGTCGTGCACGGCCCGGCGGCCCGGCAGGAGTGCCTGGACCACATCGAGACGCACTGGACGGACATGCGGCCCAAGAGCCTCGTAGACGGCTCCTGACAGACAAATGAAGGGGGTGGATCCGGGAGACCGGATCCACCCCCTTCATTTGTCTGCGTTACGACGCCGGCTGCTCCACCTTCGTCGCCGTCTTGCCGTCCACCGCCGCCGCCAGCTGCGGCACCAGGCGGTCCAGGACGTAGGGGATGCTCAGCACGGTCGACAGGGACACCGCGTTGCCGTAGTCGCTGGTCTCCTTGATGTAGACCTCACGGCCCTGCTTCACCACGTTCAGATCGCCGTAGACCGGGTCATCGTGCAGCTTGGTGACCGACGTGGTGGTGTCTGGCGCGATCCACACGGCCACGTCCTGGTCGAGCAGGTCGTAGCGCTCCTTGCTGATCTGGGCGCCGAACTGGTCCCCGATCACCTTGTCGAGGTCCTTGGGCAGCGTGAAGCCGAGGTCGGACAGGAGCCGGGAGCGCGGGTCCTGGCTGCCGTAGACGAACACTCCCTGGTACGGCGTCGCCATGACCGCCGTGGCCTTGGCGAACGCGGGGTTGGCCTTCTCGGCCGCCGTGAACTTGGCCTCCACGCCCGACACCAGCGTCTTGGCCTCGTCCGCCTTGCCGAGCGCCTGCCCGATCTCCTCGGTCTGCTGCTGCCACGGCACGCCGTAGTCGTTGTACTGCTTCGGCTGGGCCACGACCGGCGCGAACTTCGACAGGCTCTCGTACTGGGCCTTGGTCAGGCCCGAGTACACCGCGAGGATCAGGTCCGGCTTGAGCGCGGCGATCTTCTCCACCTGGGGGCCGGTACCGGTGTCCTTGAGCACGGTCGGCGCGGCCGCGCTGCCCAGCTTGTCCTGGGCCCAGGGGCCGATCGCCCCCTTGTAGCCGCCCAGCCACTCGGTCGTGCCGACCGGGACCTTGCCGAGGGCGAGGACGGCGTCCTGGTCGGTGAGGCCGACCGTCACGATCCGCTTGGGTTCGGACGTGATGGTCGTACTGCCGAACTTGTGGGCGATCGTCACGGGGTACGCGCCGGCGGAGGAGTCCTTCGCCGCGGACGAGGACGAACCGGAGTCGCTGTCGGAGTCGGTGGAGCCGCAGGCGACCGCCGTCGCCGTGAGCAGGAGTACGGCGGCGAGCAGGCCGGTGAGCCTGGACACTCTGGTGGCGCGGGGCATCGGCTGATCCTTCTGGTCTTGGCGATGGGTCCGGCGGGGGGCGGCTTGGCTTTTCGGAAATCAGTGGGGAGCGGCGGGGGAGCGGTGGTCGGACCATGCCTGCCACAGGGCGGCGTACCGGCCCCGGGCGGCGAGGAGTTCGCCGTGGCTGCCCTCCTCCACCACCCGGCCGTCGCTCAGCACGACCACCCGGTCGGCCGCGGCGGCCTGGCTGAGTCGGTGCGCCACGACCAGTGCGGTACGGCCCCGCAGCGCCTGCTCGGCGGCCTCGTCGAGCAGCCGGGCGCCGGAGCTGCCCGCCTCGGCGGTCGCCTCGTCGAGCACGACGACCGGCGGATCGGCCAGCAGCAGTCGGGCCAGGGCGAGTTGCTGGGCCTGGTCGGCGGTGAGCCGGTGCCCGCCGTCGCCGACGACCGTGTCCAGCGCCTCCGGCAGCGCCTCGGCCCAGCCGAGGGCGCCCACCGTGGCCAGCGCGTCCCGGAGTTCCCCGGCGCTCGCGTCCGGGCGGGCCAGGCGCAGGTCGTCGGCGAGCGGCCCGGCGAAGACGTGCACCTCCTGGGTGACGAGCCCCACCAGGCGGCCGGAGCCGTCCGGTTCGGCGCCGCCCACGTCGACCCGGCCGGCCTCCGGGCGGTGCAGTCCCGCCACCAGCCGGGCCAGGGTCGTCTTGCCCGCGCCCGTGGTGCCGACCAGTGCGACCCGTTCCTTGGGCCGCACCTCCAGGTCGACGCCGTGCAGCACCGGACGGCCGGGCACGTACGCGTGCGAGACCCCGGTCAGCGTCACGGTCGGATCGCCCGTCCCGGCGGTCGTACGGCCGTCCGTGTGCTCGTCGGCGGCGGGCACCGGCTCGTCGACGACCCCGACCAGCCGGGCCAGTCCCGCCGTCGCCGACTGGGCGTCGTCAAGGAGTACCAGCGCGGTGTTGACCGGCCCGAAGAGGCTGTGGAAGTACAGCGCGGCGGCCGTCGCCGTACCGACCGAGGCGGAACCGGACCGCACCAGCAGGAACCCGGTGACCAGCACGGCGGCGAGGCCCGCGTACTCGGCGATGTGCAGCCTGCTGTAGAAGCGCAGCACCAGCCGCACCCCGCGCATCGTCAGCTCCACCGCCGCCCGCGAGCGCTCGGTGACCTGACGGGTGTGGTCGTCCTGGAGCCGGTACGCCCGTACCGTCCGGGCCCCGCCGATGGTGTCCAGCAACTGCTGCTGCTGGGCCCCGGTGGCGATCCGCTCCTTCGCGTACAGGGGCACGGCGTTGCGCACGTACCAGCGGGCGGTGTGTGCCTGCACGGGCACCGCGAGCAGCGCGGCCAGCAGGAACCGCCAGTCCAGCAGGGCGAGGGCGGCCAGCGTCAGCACGATCGACAGCCCGGAGCGGGCGAGTTCGGGCAGGGCGGTGCGGACCGCGTCGGCGACCCGGGAGACGTCCCGGGTGACCCGGGCGTTGAGGTCGCCGGAGCCCGCCCGCTCCAGCCGCTCCAGCGGCAGCGACAGGGCGCGTTCCACGAACAGTTCGCGCAGCCGGGCGAGCGCGGTCTCGCCGAGCCGGGACACCAGGGACATGCCCAGTGCGGTGGTGACGCCCTGCACCGCGGCGACCCCGGCGAGCGCGAGGACGGGCCAGGTCAGGGCGTCGGGGGAGCGGTGCTCGGTGACCACGTCCACGATGTGCCCGAGCAGCGGCTGGGTGAGCAGTCCGACGGCCGTGGCGAGCGCCATGGCACCGAAACCGGCGGCCGCCAGCTTCCGGTCGGGGCGCAGGAGTTCGCGTACGGCCGCCCGGGTGCGGGCGGGCGTGGCGGTGGGCAGCAGGTCGCTCTCGGTGCCGCCGGGCCCTGCGGTCACGTCCGTCGTCATGCCAGTACCGCCGTCCGGTAGGTCTCATGGGTCCGGGCGAGTTCCGCGTGGGTGCCCTCGGCGCCGACCCGGCCGCCGTCCAGCAGCACCACCCGGTCGGTGACGGCGAGCAGCGCCGGGCTGTTGGTCACCACGACCGTCGTACGGCCCTGCCTGAACTCCCTGAGTCCCTCGGCGATCCGGGCCTCGGTGACCGCGTCCACGGCGGTCGTCGGGTCGTGCACGACCAGGACGGGGCGTCCGGCGCGCAGGGCCCGGGCCAGCAGGACGCGCTGCCGCTGCCCGCCGGACAGGGAACGCCCGCCCTCGCCCACCCCGGTGGCCGCGCCGTGCGGCAGCGAGCGGGCCACCTCGTCGGCGCCGGCGGCGGCCATGGCGCGTGCCGTCAGAAGGTCATCGTGCGCGTCCGCCGGGACCACGTTGTCGGCGAGCGATCCCTCGAACAGCGCGGCGTCGTGGGCGGCGACCAGCACCGCGGCCCGCAGCCGGGCCGGGTCCAGCCGGGTCAGCGGCACGCCGTCCAGCTCGACCGAGCCCGACTCCGGGTCGGCCTCCCGGCCCAGGCAGCTCAACAGGGCCTCGGCGCAGGCCGGATCGGTCACCGCGATCCCGGTCAGCCGCCCGGCGGGCACCTCGAGGTCCAGACCGTCGAGGCCGCCGAGCCGTACCCCGCGCAGCCGCAGCTCCCCGCGCACCGCGCCCGGAACCGGTTCCTCCCCGCCCGTGACGGCGGGCCCGGCGGAGAGCACCTCGGCGATCCGGGCGGCGGAGGCACGGCCCTGTGCCAGTTCGGCGTTGACCCAGGCGAACGTCTCCAACGGCCCAAGCAGGAACAGCGCCAGGCCGACGGCGGAGACCAACTGGCCGAGCGTGAGGGAGCCGTCGAGGGCCAGCCGGCCGCCCACCCAGGCGATCAGCGCGAGGAACCCGCCGGTGAGGGCCAGTACGAGCCCGGTCTGCCAGGACTCGGCCCGCGCCGCGCGCAGGGTGGCCGCGAGGGAGACCTGGCTGGTACGGCGGTAACGCTCGACCGCGGCCCGCTGCGCGCCCAGCCCCTTCAGCACCCGCAGCCCGGCCACGAGATCGGCCGCGACCCCCGCCGCGCCCGCGGCCCGGTCCTGCTCGGCCTCGCTGCGCCGCTCCAGGGGCTTGCTGAGCAGATGCCCGAGCCACAGCAGCACGGGCGTGCCCAGCAGCACGATCAGACCGAGCGGCACGGACGTCAGCAGCAGCGCCACCGCGCTGACGGTGATGCCGACGACGGCCGAAACGCCGCTCATCAGCGCCATGTTGACCGCCCCGACGCGCTTGGCGTCCTCGGTGGCGACGTTGGCCAGCTCACCGGAGAGCCGGTCCGACCCGGCCCCGCCCCGCGGGTCGAGCACCCGGCGCACGACCGCCAGCCGGAGCTCGTGGGCGGCCTCCTCGGCCCCGCGCTCCCCGGCCCGCGCGCCCAGCCGGAAACTCCACGACAGGCACACGTAGAGGACGGCCAGCACGGCCAGCCACAGCACCAGACGCCCGGCGTCCTGCCCGGCCACGGCCTGGTCGACGACGACACCGATGAGCACGGGGACCAGGGCCTCCCCGAGTTGGTGCACGCTCCCGAGCGCCGCACCGAGAGCAACCCGCCGCCCCTGCCCTCTGACCGAGCTGGCCAGGACATCCCGCCCCGACAGTTCCCCTGATCCCACCGGCCACCCTCCGGAAGCGGTCAACTTAGGCAAGGCTACTCTAAGTAAATGTGGTGGCGTCAATCCCCGTATCCCCACCGCGCCTTGCCGCCACCGCCCTCCGCGGGCCGTGCCTGCGGCACCTACGATGGGGCGCATGGGGTCGGTGACCAGAGATGAGCAGGGCGAGCCGACGCGGGAGACGGCCGCGGCGCCCGCCGGTGTGGCGTCTGCCGACGCAGTGCCCGCCGAAGTGGTCCCCGCCGACGTGACGCCCGCCGATGTGGCGCCCGCGTTCGACCCGGTCTCGGCCTCCTGGGTGCGGGGCCTGTCGTCGACCGGGGCCGCCTACGAGCAGACCTGCACCCGGCTGCACGGCGAGCTGCTGCGGATCGCCAGACGGGAACTGGCCAGGCGGCGCTCCCGGTACGGCTTCGACGGCCCCGAGGTCGACGACCTCGCCCACCAGGCCGCCGCCGACGCCCTCCTCGCCATCACCAGGAAGGTCGGCGACTTCCGCGGGGAGAGCCGGTTCACCACCTGGGCCTACCGGTTCGTCGTCCTGGAGGTCTCGGCGAAGATCGGCCGCCACTTCTGGCGCACCGGGCGGGTGGAACTCGACGGCGAGGACTGGGACCGGCTGCCCGACCGGCTCGGCGCCGACCCCGCGGACTCGTCCGAGGCACGCGCCCTGGCCGCCGCCGTGCGCGCGGCGGCCGACCAGGTACTGACCCGCCGTCAACGCAGGGTCTTCGTGTCGCTGGTCCTCGACGCCGTACCGCTGGACACGCTGGTCCTGGAACTCGGCACCAGCCGGAACGCCGTCTACAAGGCGATGTTCGACGCCCGGCGCAGGCTGCGCGACCATCTCGTGGCGCAGGGCTATCTGGACGTGATCCCCGGGAGGCGGTCATGACGGAGCCGGACCGGCTCTCCGCGCGGGCGTCGCTGGAGCGCTTCCTGACCACGGACCCGAGGGACGTGGGCTGCGACGAGGCGCTGCGCGTGCTCCATGTGTACGTGGAACTCAAGGCCGCCGGGGGCGATCCCGAGCGGCACTGGCCGGGCGTCTCGGCGCACCTGCTCGCCTGCGGCCCCTGCGACGACGACTACCGCGGGCTGCTCGCCGCCGTGCTGGGGACCTGAACCCGGCTCCGGCACGACGGCGAGCGGTCTGCCGTCAGGAGGCGGCGATGCCCTCGCCGCCGACGGCGTCGGGGACGACGACCGAACCCACCCGGGTCAGGGAGCCGTCGCCGTTCACGCGGAACTCGTCGACGCCGCCCTCCTTGCCGGTCTGGACGTACAGGAAGCGGCCGTCCGAGGAGACGTCGGCGTCCACCGTGCCGGCGCCGGTCGCGGTGGTACCGACCGCCGTGAGCGCGCCGTCCGTGCCGACCCGCAGGCCGGACAGCGTGCCGCTGCCCGCGTTGGAGGCGTAGACGCGCGCGCCGTCCCGGGCGATCCAGCAGGTCGCCGCCTGACCGGTCGCCACCTCCGAGACCTTGGTCAGCCGCAGGTCGGCGCCGATGCGGAAGGTGGCCACCGAGTTGGTGCCCGCCTCGGTCACCACCAGCCGCCCCCGGGCGTCGAAGGTGAAGCCGAAGGGGACCGCGCCCGGGGTGGCGGTGACCACGGGCCGGGCCGCGATGCCGGACCGGTGCACCGGGAACACGTCTATGGTGTTGGCGCCGGCCTTCGTGGTCACCACCAGCGCACGGCCGTCCGGGGTGAAGGCGAGCTGCCCCGGAGTGTGCGTGAACTGGGGCGTGGCGGCCGGGTCCAGGCCGAGGGAGCGGTGCCAGGAGGCCACCTTCACCAGCGAGCCGTGCACGTTCCGGAAGCCCTGTACGGAGCCGCCGCCGAGCGCGTTGAGCACGTACACCAGGTCACCGTGGGCGGCCACGCTCACCGGGAAGTCGCCACCGGACGAGACGACCTGACGACGGATCAGCTTGTCGCCCCGGACCGAGAACACCGTGACCGTGTCACTGCCGGCGTTCACGGCGTACAGCAGACCGTGCGCCCTGTCGTACGTCAGCGACCCCTGCGAGGCGAGGTGGTCGACCGCCGAGCCGTCGAGGACACCGCCCAGCCCGCCGGTCCGGTACACACCGCTCTGGTGCAGCGTGCCGTCCGCGGCACGGCTGTAGGCCACCACGGCGTTGCCCGTCACCCCGTCGGTCTGGACGAACACGGCTCCGTGGGCGCCGCCCGGGTACGCCGAGGCGGATCCGGCGCCCAGTGCGAGAGACGCCCCGGCGGCCACCATCACGGCGACCGCCGCGACGGCCTTCGACCTCATGCCCACCGTCTTCATGTCCATCGTCATGTTCCTGCGCTCCTGTCGACGCGGCGGCCTCGGCCGCCGGCACTGGTGCGAGACCTGCTCCGGCCTCACACCAGATCCGCGTCGAGGGCGCCGCCGACCTTTCCGCACCCGGCCCCCACGAAAGATCTCCGTAAGAACTCGGCACCGGGACAGGAGGACGTCGGTTCAGCGGACGTCGGTTCAGCGGACGTCGACGTAGTCGGTGACCCTGGCGCTCCTCAGGTAGTGGTCACCGGTCTCACGGCTGACGGCGAGGGCGTAGGTGCCGTCCCGTTCGGCGCTCACCATGCCGACGAGGTGGCCGTGCCTGTCGGAGTCCAGCTCACAGACGTAGTGGTAGGTGCTGGAGCCGCGCGGCCTGAAGTAGAGGGTGGGCGAGCCGCCGGACAACGGCTTCCAGGTGGAGCCCTTCTTGTACTGGAGGGTGCCGCCGAAGCTGATCGGCTGCCCCTTGCGGACCGGGTCGGGAGAGGCGCGGAAGCCGGTGACGCGGGTGGCGTAGCGGTAGAGGCGGACTGGCTTGGTGGTGCTGGTGCCGAGGTCGGGGTTGCCGTCGAAGCGGGCCCGCCAGTAGGCGTCGGTGTCCGGCGCGGTGAGGGTGCGCGCGAACGTCTCCTGGAACAGGGGTTTGTCGTAGCGGATCGGGAGCGGCACGGTGGTGGCGTTCTTCCAGCCCGTCTTGCCGTCCTGGGAGTACTGGAGGGTGACGGTGGGCTTGGCGGGCCACTTCGCGCGCGGGTCCTCGTAGTAGACGTAGCCGTAGGTTGTCAGGGATCCGTCGTCGTTGAGGCTTGCGCCCATGTCGGTGTGGGTGGTGTACGCGACATGCAGGCTGAAGGGTTCGGTGGCGGTCTGCTGGAAGGGCATTGAGCCGGTGCCGGCGACGAGTTCGGCGCTCGGCGCGGGGTTGTCCGACGAGACGCGCAGGGTGTAGTCGCCCCGGCTGTCGGTGGTCGTCTGTCCGGCCACCACCGTGGAGTCCTGAAGGGTGATCGCGGTGTTCGGCAGCGGCTGCCAGCCGGCGGTGGTCTGGATCTCGGCGTGGCCCGTGACCGTTCCGGTGGCACCCTGCTTCAGGTCCAGGGCGTGGGTGCTCGCCGAGAAGCGCACCGGTGCCTGGGTGGTGTGCAGGTACTGGTCGGGGTACGTCGGCAGGTCGATCGCCCCCGGGTGGCCGCCGGAGGCCCGGGGCACGGCGAACAGCCGGAAGGACGGCTCGGTGGGGACGTAGGCGGCGGTGAAGCGGCCGTCGGGGCCGGTGGTCCCGGTCGTGATCGCCTGGCTCGACCCGGCGTAGACGACGACGTCGACGGGCGTGCCCTCGGCGGGAGCCGCGGTGCCGGGGTCGCGGGGGTCCCGGGCGACGGCGGTGCCGCTCACGGAGACCCGCTGGTGGAGGTAGTCCGGCACGCTCGGGGTGGTGGTGAGGTCGGAGATCGTGACGACGGTCCGGTACCGCAGGGGGTGCGGCGACAGCGCACCGGTGACGGTGGCGCCGGAGGCGTCCCGCAGATCGACGGTGACCCGGTAGTCGCCGAGCTCCGCCAGGTGCACCGGTGCCCGCCAGACTCCGGACCGTGCGTCGTCCCCCGAGTACTGGGTGAAGTCCTCGGTCGACCCGGCTTCGGCCGCCCCGTCCGGTGCGTCCAGCGGATAGAAGTGGGCCGTGATGCGGGTGAGCGGGCTGTCGGAGTGCGCCGTCACGAAGAGCAGGCCGGGCTCGTCCCAGCCGTCGGCGTCGGACAGCACGGGACCGCCGACGGTCCCGTCCGCCCGGGCCGGGGAGAGCCCCGTGAACAGGGAGGCGGACAGCGCGGTCGCCGTGGCCGCCGCCAGGAAGGCGCTGCGTCTCATGGTGTCCCCCCAGGGAATCCGGTCCACGACGACCGGGAGCGCGCGGACCCGAGAGAGGTCCCCCCGACGCTCCCGGGCCGGTCAAGTGATCGAGAACTCTAGCGGTGGACTGTGACATGCCTGTGTGTGGGTGTCCCGGGCGGCGGCGGGCGATCCGGCGGCGGGCGAGCGTCCGTCGGCGCGGCCCACGGCAGCCGTCACGGACCGGCACGACATCGGGAGTCGGCGCCCGGTCCCGGCCGCCTGGCCTGGGGCGGAGCGGCGCCGGGCGGCAGGGGTACTCGGAACCCGCTGTCAGGGGCTTTCCCGGGGAACCCCGGCCCCTGGACGGGTGGGGACGGGGTTCCAGGAAGAGCGCCTACCCTTGACGCATGACCAGCAGCAGCGACCGGAGCCCGGCAGTGGACGTGTCAGCACCCAAGACCTATGAAGTCCGTACCTACGGGTGCCAGATGAACGTCCACGACTCCGAGCGATTGTCCGGGCTGCTGGAGGAAGCCGGGTACGTGCGCGCCCCCGAGGGGTCGGACGGGGACGCGGACGTCGTCGTCTTCAACACGTGCGCGGTCCGGGAGAACGCCGACAACCGGCTGTACGGCAACCTCGGCCGGCTCGCGCCGCGGAAGGCGGAGCGGCCCGGGATGCAGATCGCGGTCGGCGGCTGCCTGGCGCAGAAGGACCGCGACACCATCGTGCGCAAGGCCCCCTGGGTCGACGTCGTCTTCGGCACGCACAACATCGGCAAGCTGCCGGTCCTCCTGGAGCGCGCCCGCGTCCAGGAAGAGGCGCAGGTCGAGATCGCCGAGTCGCTGGAGGCCTTCCCCTCCACCCTGCCGACCCGGCGCGAGAGCGCCTACGCGGCCTGGGTCTCGATCTCCGTCGGCTGCAACAACACCTGCACCTTCTGCATCGTCCCGGCCCTGCGCGGCAAGGAGAAGGACCGCCGCACCGGCGACATCCTCGCCGAGATCGAGGCCCTGGTCGCCGAGGGCGTCTCCGAGATCACGCTGCTCGGGCAGAACGTCAACGCGTACGGCTCCGACATCGGCGACCGCGAGGCCTTCAGCAAGCTGCTGCGGGCCTGCGGGAACATCGAGGGCCTGGAGCGGGTGCGGTTCACGTCCCCGCACCCCCGTGACTTCACGGACGACGTGATCGCGGCCATGGCCGAGACCCCGAACGTGATGCCGCAGCTGCACATGCCGATGCAGTCCGGCTCGGACACCGTCCTGAAGGCGATGCGCCGCTCGTACCGGCAGGAGCGCTACCTCGGGATCATCGAGAAGGTGCGGGCCGCGATCCCGCACGCGGCGATCACCACCGACATCATCGTGGGCTTCCCCGGCGAGACCGAGGAGGACTTCGAGCAGACGATGCACGCCGTGCGCGAGGCCCGCTTCACACAGGCCTTCACCTTCCAGTACTCCAAGCGGCCCGGCACCCCCGCCGCGACCATGGAGAACCAGATCCCCAAGGCGGTCGTCCAGGCGCGCTACGAGCGTCTCGTCGCCCTCCAGGAGGAGATCTCCTGGGACGAGAACAAGAAGCAGGTCGGCCGCACCCTGGAGCTGATGGTCGCCGAGGGCGAGGGCCGCAAGGACGGCGCCACCCACCGCCTCTCCGGCCGTGCCCCCGACAACCGCCTGGTCCACTTCACCAAGCCGGACCAGGACGTCCGCCCCGGCGACGTCGTCACGGTCGAGATCACCTACGCCGCCCCGCACCACCTCCTCGCCGAGGGCCCGGTGCTCGGCGTACGGCGTACCCGCGCCGGCGACGCCTGGGAGAAGCGGAACGCGGCCGAGACCGCCAAGCCGGCGGGCGTGCTGCTGGGGCTCCCGAAGATCGGCGTGCCCGAGCCGCTGCCGGTGGCGACCGGGGGCTGCGCGGCGCACTGAGCACCCGCCATACTCCTCACGTCGATCAGGAGGCGGGGGCGGGGGGCGGAGCATGGCGCGCTGGGTGGTTGTCGTGCAGTTCGGGAACGGGGACTACTACAAGGTCGAAGAGGTCACCCGCTTCGAGAGCACCCCGGAGCAGGCCCGGGCGACCCTGTACGAGGTCGCCTGCACGCACCGCCATCGCGCGGGCCTGCGCCAGCAGCGCCGTGAGGTGTTCCGGGTGGGGGACGGGGACGCGTACTACGTCCACATCGACGGCATGATGTCCACGCACCGTGTCTTCTACCGGCTGGCGGAACTGGCGTGGAGCACCGGTCCCGCGCCCGCCTACCCGCAGTAGGCTGCCGATCATGCTTGTCGCAGCCGCCGTCTGTCCCTGCCCGCCCGTCCTCGTCCCCGAGGTCGCCGCGGGAGCCGCGCCGGAGCTGGACGCCGCGCGTGCCGCCTGCGCCGACGCACTCGGGGTGCTCGCCGCCGCCCGGCCCGACCTCCTGGTGGTCGTGGGGCCCGCCGAACAGCCGGGACGGGGCGTGTTCCCCCAGGGCAGCCCGGGCACGTTCCGGGGTTTCGGGGCCGAGGTCGACGTACGGCTGGGCAGTGCCGAGGCCAGTGGTGGTGTCGAAGTCAGCGGTAGCGCCGAAACCAGCGGTAGCGCCGAAGTCAGCGGTAGCGCCGAGGCCAGTGGGCGGGCCGCGGCAGGTGGGCGGGACGCGGTCGGTGAGCGTGAGCTGCCGCCCTCGCTCGCCGTCGCCGCCTGGCTGCTGGAACGCACCGGCTGGGCCGACGCCCCCATCGAGGGGCTCGGCGTCGGCGAACCCCTGGAGGCCGAGCGGTGCGTAGGGACCGGCCGGGAGATCGCCGGCCGCGCCGCGCGGGTGGCGATGCTGGTCATGGGCGACGCCAGCGCCTGCCGCACCCTGAAGGCGCCGGGCTACCTCGACGAGCGGGCGGCCCCCTTCGACGCCGAGGCCGCCCGGGCGCTCGGCGCGGCCGACATCGCGGCGATCAAGGCCCTCGACGCCGACCTGGCGTACCAGCTCAAGGCCGCCGGCCGCGCCCCCTGGCAGGTCCTCGCCGGCGCGGCCGAGGACGCGGACCTCGCCGGGGCCCTGCTCTACGACGACGCACCGTACGGCGTCTGCTACCTGGTGGCGACCTGGTCCTGAGCGCCGGCCGTGCAGTGCCGCCCCGTCCCGACTGCCCGCCGAAACGGCGGACGGCCGGGAGTCGGGTGACTCTCGGCCGTCCGCCGATCCGCTCCGGGACCCGCCCGGCTCAGGAAGCCGACGGCGGCCCCTCCGGCCGGGTCGAGGTGGGGCCGGGGGCCGTACCACCCGTGTCACCCGAACCGCCCATGGCGTCCGGGTGCACAAACCGGTCCATGGCGCCCTTCGCCCTCCCGGAACCCGTCTGGATCTTGTCGCTGTACTTGCCCTTGGTCTTCTCGTCGACGACCCGCGCGGCCTTGTCGATGCCGTGCTGGAGCTTGTCGACCTTGTCCTCGTGCTGCTGCGCGAAGTGAGAGGCCTTGTCCTTGGCCGGGGCGAGCTTGGCCTTCAAATTGTCCAAAAGACCCATGGTTACCTTCCCTATGGCTTCCCTCGCGGGCCGTTATGTGCGGGCGCCCTCGCCGGCCTCGTTGTCGGCGGCCTCCTTGGCGGACTGCTGCTTGGGAATCTCGGTGCTGTCGGCGGCGACCGCGGTGCGCTCCGTCTCCGTCCTCGCGTCCGCGCCCCGGCCGTCGTCCTCGCCCGAGCCCTTCGTCGCCGCCTCGGCCGCTTCCTCCGCCGCGTCCGCCGCCACGTCCTCCGGTCCGGGCCCATCCGGCTCGGCACCGGCCGGCACCTTCGTGTCCGGCTCTTCCGACGCCTTCGGCTTCTTCCCAAGGAACCGTGCAAAAACGCCCATATCCACTCCATACGTTACTCGTGCGAGCGAAATCCCGCGTGACCCCGGTGCGTCCGATTGCGCCGGACCGGTCGCCACCTCTCGCCGGCGGTGGCGGGAACCTCGCAACGGGCAACGAAGCCGGACACGCTCCGTCACGTAACTCGTTCGAGACCTGCCTCCGAGGTTTGCGAGACTGGTGCGGTGAGCAGCGCACCCCCCGCCCCCCGTGTCATCGCCGTCGTCGGCCCCACCGCGGCCGGAAAGTCCGACCTCGGCGTCTTCCTGGCCCAACGGCTCGGCGGCGAGGTCGTCAACGCCGACTCCATGCAGCTGTACCGGGGGATGGACATCGGCACCGCCAAACTGACGCCCGAGGAGCGCGCCGGCGTCCCGCACCACCTGCTCGACATCTGGGACGTCACGGTCACCGCCTCCGTCGCCGAGTACCAGCGGCTCGCCCGCGCCCGCATCGACGCCCTGCTCGCCGAGGGCCGCTGGCCCGTCCTGGTCGGCGGCAGCGGGCTGTACGTCCGCGGTGCCGTCGACAACCTGGAGTTCCCCGGCACCGACCCCGAGGTCAGGGCCCGCCTGGAGGACGAGCTCGCGCTGCGCGGCTCCGGAGCCCTGCACGCCCGGCTGTCGGCCGCCGACCCCGAGGCCGGCCGCGCGATCCTGCCCAGCAACGGCCGCCGCATCGTCCGCGCGCTGGAGGTGATCGAGATCACCGGGCGCCCCTTCACCGCCAACCTGCCCGGCCACGACTCGGTCTACGACACCGTCCAGATCGGCGTCGACGTGGCCCGCCCCGAGCTCGACGAGCGCATCGCGCTGCGCGTCGACCGGATGTGGGAGGCCGGTCTCGTGGACGAGGTGCGCGCGCTGGAGGCGCACGGGCTGCGCGAGGGACGCACGGCGTCGCGCGCGCTCGGCTACCAGCAGGTACTGGCGGCGCTCGTCGGCGAGTGCACGGAAGCGGAAGCGCGGGCCGAGACCGTTCGTGCCACCAAGCGCTTCGCGCGCCGCCAGGATTCATGGTTCAGGCGCGATCCCCGGGTGCACTGGTTGAGTGGGGCCGCAGCGGACCGCGAGGAACTTCCGCGGCTGGCCCTGGCGTTGGTCGAACGACCGGTCACAGCCTGATCACGTCATTGCATCGGGATGCGCCACGGGTCATCGACGCCTCCGGCGCCGTGCCATCATCGAGCTTCGATCGCAAGTGGAGTCCTAGGTTGGGAGGGCGCGTGGCGATGGAGGCCGGCCCTCGCGACACCGCACGAGACACCGAGCACGTCGCAGTCGGGGCCAGTGAGGCAGTGGAGGCCGAGGACCGGCTGAGCTCCGACGGTCCGGACGACACGGTGGGCGGCGGCGTCACCGCCGACGGCCCCGAGCCGGAGGAGATGTTCGCGAGCGGCCCCGAGGTCGAGGTGGAGCTCCGCCCGCAGCGCCGCCTGCGCCTGTGGCAGCTGGCCCCCATCGTGGGCCTGGCCGCGGTCGGCTCCCTGATGTTCGCCTTCCCGCTGGCCTTCGACTTCGGCGACAGCGGTGCGGTGATCGCGATGCTGGGCCTGCTGATCTGCTCCTGCGCGGCGGGCTGGGGAATGATGGCGGCGAGGAAGGTCGGTTACACGTGGCCCGGCCTCCCGGCGCGGGGCTCGGGCCGGCGGCCCGACTGGCGCGTGGTGATCGGTTACGTGGTCCTGGTGGCGATCGTGGCCGTCCTGGCGGTGTGGCGCGTGGCGCGCCTGCGCTGAAAGCGCCCCCACTGGAGCGCCCCGACAGGGGCGCGGGGCTGTATCCATGTGCGGCTCCGCCGCGTGGGCGCGACCAGCCCCCACCCACCCGCACCCGAACGACCACGCAACCCTCCCTTACCCTCGAAGAATGAGCATCCCCTTCCTCAAGGGCCACGGCACCGAGAACGACTTCGTGATCGTCCCGGATCCCGACAACGCCCTGGACCTCACCCCGGCCGCCGTAGCAGCCCTCTGCGACCGCCGTGCCGGCATCGGCGCCGACGGCGTGCTGCACGTCGTGCGGTCCGCCGCGCACCCCGAGGCCAAGGGGATGGCCGCCGACGCCGAGTGGTTCATGGACTACCGCAACGGCGACGGCTCGATCGCCGAGATGTGCGGCAACGGCGTCCGCGTCTTCGCCCGCTACCTCCAGCACGCCGGCCACGTCACGGAGGGCGACCTCGCCGTCGCCACCCGCGGCGGCGTCAAGACCGTGCACATCGCGAAGACCGGGTCCGACAGCGGCTCCGCCGCGGGGGACGTCACCGTCGGCATGGGCCGCGCCCGCCTCCCCGAGGGCGACGTGACCGTGAGCGTCGGCGACCGCACCTGGCCCGCGCGGAACGTGAACATGGGCAACCCGCACGCCGTCGCCTTCGTCGAGGACCTCGCGGACGCCGGTGACCTCTACAGCCCGCCCCCCTTCAGCCCCCCGTCGGCCTACCCCGAAGGGGTCAACGTCGAGTTCGTCGTCGACCGCGGCCCCCGCCACGTCGCGATGCGCGTGCACGAGCGCGGCTCCGGTGAGACCCGCTCCTGCGGCACCGGCGCCTGCGCGGTCGCGGTGGCCGCCGCCCGCCGCGACGGCGCCGACCCCACGGTCACCGGCGCCCCGGCGACGTACACCGTGGACGTGCCCGGCGGACGGCTCGTCATCACCGAGCGGCCCGACGGCGAGATCGAGATGACCGGTCCCGCAGTGATTGTCGCCACGGGCGAGATCAGTGCGGAGTGGCTGGAAAACGCCGTCCGTTGAGCTGACCGCAGGTCGTAAACCGTGGTCCGGGCGGTGCTCCAACGCCCGGATCCACGGCCCGCGTTGTCACGGTGGCGAGAAACATCGGCCACCCCCCGAACAGGTGGCGCAAAATCGTAAACCTCGAAATCGTCGCTCGATTGGGTGATCCGTTTCACGCTCGGCGGGAGCCGGTCAATCGGGCGCGATGGGCTCGGTAGCATCAAGCACCGGCACGGACGGGGGAACGTCGCCAATCCCTGAGCCGCGTATGCCCTGGGGCCCCGTCCGCCGGTCCACGAGCCGGAGGTGTGCCCATGAGTGCGGAGGCCACGAACCCTGCGACGCCCGGTCCTGCAGCGCCCACAGCGGCGGTCCGCAGGAAGGCCCGCCCCCGGATCGACCTGCGCCGGCTCGGCCGGGCCGCGCTGCTCGGCAACGCCGCCCGCGGCAAGCTCCCCGATGCCATCGGCCATGTCGCCGAGGCGCACCGCGCCCACTATCCCGACGCCGACCTCGAACCCCTGCGCCACGCCTGGGTCCTGGCCGAGTCCTCGCACCG
Organism: Streptomyces sp. NPDC058464; assembly: GCF_042721035.1. Taxonomy (NCBI): domain Bacteria; kingdom Bacillati; phylum Actinomycetota; class Actinomycetes; order Kitasatosporales; family Streptomycetaceae; genus Streptomyces; species Streptomyces sp. NPDC058464. Next base: position 121,313 of record NZ_JBHXMA010000012.1, on the reverse strand, counting down.
CGGCCAGATGCGCAAGAGCGGCGAGCCGTACATCACCCACCCCCTCGCGGTCACCCTCATCCTCGCCGAACTCGGCGCCGAGACCACGACCCTGACGGCGTCTCTGCTCCACGACACCGTCGAGGACACCGATGTGACGCTGGACCAGGTGCGGGAACAGTTCGGCGAGGAGGTCCGTTACCTGGTCGACGGGGTGACGAAGCTCGAGAAGGTCGACTACGGGGCCGCCGCCGAACCCGAGACGTTCCGCAAGATGCTCGTCGCCACCGGCAGCGACGTCCGGGTGATGTCGATCAAGCTCGCCGACCGTCTGCACAACATGCGCACCCTCGGCGTGATGCGCCGCGAGAAACAGGAGCGCATCGCCAAGGTCACCCGCGACGTGCTCATCCCGCTCGCCGAGCGGCTCGGCGTGCAGGCGCTCAAGACCGAGCTGGAGGACCTGGTCTTCGCCATCCTGCACCCCGAGGAGTACGAGCACACCCGCGAGCTGATCGCCGGGAACGCGGCGCGCTCCGGCGACCCGCTCGCCGAGATCGCCGACGAGGTCCGCGGAGTGCTGCGCGACGCCGACATCCCGGCCGAAGTCCTCATCCGCCCCCGGCACTTCGTCTCCGTCCACCGCGTCAGCCGCAAACGCGGCGAGCTGCGCGGCGCCGACTTCGGCCGGCTGCTCGTGCTGGTCAACGAGGACGCGGACTGTTACGCCGTCCTCGGTGAACTGCACACCTGTCTGACCCCGGTGGTCTCGGAGTTCAAGGACTTCATCGCCGTACCGAAGTTCAACCTGTACCAGTCGCTGCACACGGCCGTCGCCCGCGGCGACGGACAGGTCGTCGAAGTCCTCATCCGCACCCACCAGATGCACAAGGTCGCCGAGGCCGGCGTGGTCGCCCTCGGCAATCCCTACGCCCCGGCCACCGAGACCCCCGGCGCCGACGCCCCGGCCGCCGGTGCTCCGGCCACCGGTACGCCCGCCTCCGACTCCGCGGAGGACCCGGAGAACGGCGAGCGTGCCGACCCCACCCGCCCCGGCTGGCTCTCCCGTCTCCTCGACTGGCAGAAGGCCGCTCCGGACACCGACACCTTCTGGTCCACCCTGCGCGAGGACCTCGCCCAGGACCGCGAGATCACCGTCTTCCGCCCGGACGGCGGCGCGCTCGGCCTCCCCGAGGGCGCCACCTGCGTCGACGCCGCCTACGCCCAGTACGGCGAGGACGCCCACGCCTGCATCGGCGCCCGCGTCAACGGCCGCCTCGCGACCCTCAGCACGGTCCTCAGGGACGGCGACACCGTCCAGCTCCTGATGGGCCAGGACCCGGCCTCCGAGCCCTCCCGGGAATGGCTGGAGCACGCCCACACCCCGGCGGCCCGGATCGCCATCCAGCGCTGGCTCGCCGCCCACCCGGACCGTGCCGAAGAGCCGCCGGCCCCGGTCATCAGCCGTCCCGTACCCGACTCTCCGGCCCCCGGCGGCGCCCCGAGCAGCGCCCCCCGGACCGCCAGCGCCGTGGTCGCCGACCGCCCCGGAGCGACCGTACGGCTCGCCGGCTGCTGCACCCCCGTACCGCCCGACGAGGTCATTGGCTTCGCCGTGCGCGGGGGAGCGGTCACCGTGCATCGCGTGGAGTGCGCCTCGGTGCTGCACATGAAGAGCTCCGGGCGCCCCGAGGTGGCCGTGAGCTGGGGCGACAGCACGGCCTGCCGGGTCACCCTGGTCGCCGAATCGTTCGGGCGCCCCCATCTGCTCGCCGACCTCACCGAGGCGATGGCCCAGGAGGGCGCCGAGATCGTCTCGGCGACCGTGGAACCCCCCAGCCAGCAGCGCGTCCGCCACACCTACACCGTGGAGCTCCCCGACGCGGCCCACCTGCCCGCCCTGATGCGCGCGATGCGCAACGTGCCCGGTGTGTACGACGTCGGCCGAGCGCAACACCAGTGAGCTACTCGTTCGAGTGGATTGGTCGCGATTCGTCGACGTGAGGGTGGGGTGCGCTGGTAGCGGTGGTCCATGCCGCTCACCCTCCGCACCCGCCCGCTGCCGGAAGGCACCCGCCCGGCCCGGCGCGTCACCGGCCCGCTCCGGCACCGGCGGGCCGCCGCTCTCCTCGCCTCCGCCGTCTCCGTCGCCCTTCTCGGCGCGAGCGCCCCGCCGGTCCCGCTGGGCCTGGGCGACCGGCTCTTCCCGTACCTCGGCAACCCGGGGTACGACGTGGCGTCGTACGACCTCTCCTTCACCTATCCCGGCAGCAACGACAAGCCGCTGCAGGCCGTCACCACCATCAACGCCGTGGCCACCACCGGCCTGGACCGGCTCAACCTGGACTTCGCGCACGGCAAGGTCGAGTCCGTAGAGGTCGACGGGCGGCCCGCTTCCTTCGAAGGCGCCGGTGAGGACCTGGTCGTCACGCCCGACAGTCCGCTGCGACAGGGCGAGTGGACGCGCATCACGGTGAAGCACACCAGCGACCCGGTGTCCGCCAAGGACCAGGACGGCGGCTGGGTGCGCACCACCGACGGGCTCGCCATGGCCAACCAGGCCGACGCCGCCCACCTGGTCTTCCCGTGCAACGACCACCCGTCCGACAAGGCGATGTTCACCTTCCACGTCACCGCCCCGAACGGCTATACCGTCGTCGCCAACGGGCTGCCCGCCGAGACGGCCCGGTCCGGCCGCACGACCACCTGGACCTACCGCACCCGGCACCCCATGGCCACCGAGCTGACCCAGGTCTCCATCGGCCGCTCCGCCGTACTGCACCGCGCGGGACCGCACGGGCTGCCCGTCCGGGACGTCGTCCCGAGCGCCGACGCCAAGAAGCTCGAACCCTGGCTGGCCAAGACCCCGGACCAGATCGCCTGGCTGGAGAGCAAGGTCGGCACGTACCCGTTCGAGACGTACGGCGTGCTCATGGCGCAGGCCTCCACCGGCTTCGAGCTGGAGACCCAGACCCTCTCCCTCTTCGAGAAGAACCTGTTCACCGAGCCCGCGTACCCCAAGTGGTACATCGAGTCGATCATGGTGCACGAGCTGTCCCACCAGTGGTTCGGCGACAGCGTCAGCCCGCGTGTCTGGTCCGACGTCTGGCTGAACGAGGGCCATGCCACCTGGTACGAGGAGCTGTACGCGGAGGAGAAGGGCCACCAGCCCATGATCAACCGCATGAAGGCCGCGTACGGCCTCTCCGACCGCTGGCGCGCCGAAGGCGGACCGCCCGCCCTGCCCAAGGCCCCCAAGCCGGGCCAGAAGATCAGCATCTTCCGCCCGAACATCTACGACGGCGCCGCCCTCGCCCTCTACGCCCTGCGCCAGGAGATCGGCAGGCCGGCCTTCGAGCGCCTGGAGCGGATCTGGGTCCAGCGGCACAGGGACGCCACGGCGACCACGGCCGACTTCGTCCACCTGGCCTCCGCTGTCGCGAACCGCGACCTCTCCGGCTTCTTCGACGCCTGGCTCTACGGCGAGAAGACCCCGCCGATGCCCGGCCACCCGGACTGGAAGCAGGTACCGGCCCCCAAGAAGCAGACCAGGAAGTGACGGCGGGGCGGCGCCCCGAATAACACGATGCCGGGACGGGGCGTACCGTGCGACCATCGTGGGGTCGGCTCAGGCTGGCTCAGGCCGGTACAGGCCGGTACAGGTCGGCACGGTGCGGGTCGCGGGGAATCTCCCGGGGTACTCGTACGTTGAGACAACTGAACGCCGGCTTCGGTATCCCTATCGACGTAAGGACCCAATGACCTCCTCTTCTTCCCCTTCCCAGGACACCAGGCGCCTCGCGCAGGACTACCCCGACGGTCTTCGGGCCGATGCCCTGATGGAAGAGGACGTCGCCTGGAGCCACGAGATCGACGGAGAGCGGGACGGCGACCAGTTCGACCGCTCCGAGCGCGCGGCCCTGCGCCGCGTCGCGGGCCTCTCCACCGAGCTCGAGGACGTCACCGAGGTCGAGTACCGACAGCTCCGCCTGGAGCGCGTCGTACTGGTCGGGGTATGGACCTCGGGCACCGTGCAGGACGCGGACAACTCCCTCGCGGAGCTGGCCGCCCTCGCCGAGACGGCGGGCGCGCTCGTGCTCGACGGCGTCATCCAGCGCCGCGACAAGCCCGACGCGGCCACCTACATCGGCTCCGGCAAGGCCCTGGAGCTGCGTGACATCGTCCTCGAGACCGGCGCCGACACCGTCATCTGCGACGGTGAGCTCAGCCCGGGCCAGCTGATCCAGCTGGAGGACGTCGTCAAGGTCAAGGTCATCGACCGGACCGCCCTCATCCTGGACATCTTCGCCCAGCACGCCAAGTCCCGAGAGGGCAAGGCACAGGTCTCGCTCGCGCAGATGCAGTACATGCTGCCGAGGCTGCGAGGCTGGGGTCAGTCGCTGTCCCGCCAGATGGGCGGCGGCAAGGGCGGCGGCCTGGCCACCCGTGGTCCCGGTGAGACCAAGATCGAGACGGACCGGCGGCGGATCCGCGAGAAGATGGCGAAGATGCGCCGGGAGATCGCGGAGATGAAGACCGGCCGCGAGATCAAGCGCCAGGAGCGCCGCCGCAACAAGGTGCCGTCCGTCGCCATCGCGGGCTACACCAACGCAGGCAAGTCCTCCCTCCTCAACCGCCTCACGGGCGCCGGCGTCCTGGTCGAGAACGCGCTGTTCGCGACCCTGGACCCGACGGTCCGCCGCGCGGAGACCCCGAGCGGCCGTCTCTACACGCTGACCGACACCGTCGGTTTCGTCCGCCACCTGCCCCACCACCTGGTCGAGGCGTTCCGCTCCACCATGGAGGAGGTCGGCGACGCCGACCTGATCCTCCACGTGGTCGACGGCTCGCACCCGGTCCCGGAGGAGCAGCTGGCCGCCGTGCGCGAGGTGATCAGGGACGTCGGCGCCACCGGCGTACCCGAGATCGTCGTGATCAACAAGGCGGACGCGGCCGACCCGCTGGTCCTCCAGCGACTGCTCCGCAACGAGAAGCGCTCCCTCGCGGTCTCGGCCCGCACCGGCCTGGGCATCGAGGAACTGCTCGCCCTGATCGACAACGAGCTGCCCCGCCCGTCGGTGGAGCTTGAGGCCCTGGTCCCGTACACCCACGGCAAGCTCGTGGCCCGCGCCCACAACGAGGGCGAGGTCCTCTCGGAGGAACACACCGCCGAGGGCACCCTCCTCAAGGTCCGCGTCCACGAGGAACTGGCGGCGGAACTTGCGCCGTACGTCCCGGCTCCGGCCGCGTGACACTTCGTAAGCGAGAGGCCCGCCCCGTTTTCAAGGGGGCGGGCCTTGTCGCGCCCCTTCAGGGGCGCGGGGAACTGCGCGATCAACCACGATGGCGAGTCAGCCGCCGACCCGCAGTCCCCCTACGGCGAGAAGGCGAAATCGCTCCCCTCACTGATCAGCAAACTCCTTACTGACCCCCTCATAAACCCCCTTGGCCACATCACCGAACCGAGGCCCGGCCAGCCACCCCGAACTCACCGGCCCGATCGACGTGTTGGACACCAACGCCGGCTTGCCGTCGGCGCCCGTCTCCACCCAGCCGCCACCCGACGCCCCACCGGTCATCGTGCACCCGATCCGGTACATCGTCGGCGCCGACGCGTCGACCGACAGCCGCCCCGGCCGGTCCGCGCACTGGTACAGCAGCGACCCGTCGTACGGCTTCGCCGCCGGATACCCGGTGGCGGTGATGCTGGACACCTTCGGCACCGCGGGCGCGTCGAAGTTCACCGGCAGCGCCGAACCGACCGTCTCCTCAAGGGACTTGCCGCCGTTGCCCTGCTCGGGCGTCACATGGATCACGGCGTAGTCGTACGACGCACCGTCGCCGCCCGTCTCACCGCCCTGGTCGATCCACTGCTGCGAGGTCTGCGCCCCGTCACCCCACCAGACGCCGTACGGCGCGACCTGCGAACGGGTCGCCGCCGCCAGCGCCGAACCGGTCAGCCCCTTGTCGTTGTACGACGGCACGAACGCGATGTTGCGGTACCAGCCGCCGTTCTTGCCCGCGTGCACACAGTGCCCCGCCGTCCACACCAGGTTGGACTTGCCCGGGTGCGCGGGGTCCTCGACGACCGTCGCCGAGCAGACCATCGTGCCCTCGGGGGAGTCGAAGAAGACCTTCCCGGCCGTGGCCGCACTCGCGTGGTACGCCGGCCGCACCGCCTTCGCCTGAACAGGCTCCGGCGTCGGGTCGGTCACCCCCTGGTCACCTGAGATGTCGTTGTCGTCGACGCCCTTGTCCTTGTCGGGGTCGTTGGCGTCCCGCATCCGGTTCGGGTCCCACAGACCCTTGATGATGGGGTTGATGAAGTCGTTGGCCTCGCGCAGCCAGTCGTCCTTGTCCCAGTTCTTCCAGGCGCCGTTCTTCCACTTGTCGATGTCGATCCCGTGCTCTTTGAGCTTGTTCTTGATGTCGTCCGGGATCTTGATCTTGCCGTCGCCGGTGTCGGCAGTGGCGGACGCGGACGCCGGGCCGCCCGCGTTGTCGTCGCCGGAGCCGCCGCAGGCGGTGGCGGTCAGCGCCAGTGCCGAGGCGAGGGCGACGGCCGCCAGCGCACGGGGCGCGCCCCTTCCACCTCGAGGGGCGGACGACGGCCGGATGGATCGCATGGTGGTGACTCCCCCTGTTGGTAAGGAACTTCAGCGTCACACTATGCGCTCGCTGTGCGCCGCTTCCGATGGAAGGGCAACGGTTTCGCTACGGCCTCACCAGCGAGACAACCGCAGTTCGTATGTGGGGTCCACGCGTCGCATGTAGCCGGTGCCGTCGCGCGTTCGCCCAAGCTGTGCACCGCTCGATTCGCATGGCGAGACATGGCCGGAGGAGGTCGGTCGGGTGGTCGGCCGGGAGGTTGGTCGGGAGGTTGGTCGGGAGGTTGGTCGGGAGGGCGGTCGGGAGGTGGATCCGTGTCCGGCGGGTCGAGCGGTGGGTGGGCCGGGAAGGGCAAGCTCGTGGCAAGGATCTTGAGGCGACCCGTAACCCGTCGGCCGGTCCGGGGTTGGTAGCGGTGGGGGGCCCGCTGCCTGCGCCCGGTGCCCGCCGATCAAGTCGCCTCTGGACAGCGGGGAGGACAGCGAGCCGTGGCCGTGACGGAGCCGGTGACCGAGGGGGCGTTCGGGGGAGCGCGCGCGGCGCACGAGGGGATCCTGAGGCGCCAGTCGGCGCGCGAGTCGCGGGCACGTACCTACGCGCGCGCCCTTCCCATCGTGCCGGTGCGGGCCCGCGGCCTGACCATCGAGGGTGCCGACGGACGCCGTTACCTGGACTGCCTCTCCGGCGCCGGCACCCTCGCCCTCGGCCACAACCACCCCGTCGTGCTGGAAGCGATCCGCAAGGTCCTCGACTCCGGCGCCCCGCTCTCCGTCCTCGACCTGGCGACCCCCGTCAAGGACGCCTTCATCACCGAACTGTTCCGCACCCTGCCACCCGGCCTCGCCGACCGCGCCCGCGTCCAGTTCTGCGGGCCTGCCGGTACGGACGCCGTCGAGGCGGCCTTCAAGCTCGTCCGGGCCGCGACCGGCCGCACCGGCATCCTCGCCTTCACCGGCGCCTACCACGGGATGACCACCGGAGCCCTGGCCGCCTCCGGCGGGGCCGGCGACGTGCGCGTCGCCCGGCTGCCCTATCCCCAGGACTACCGCTGCCCGTTCGGCGTCGGTGGCCCCCGCGGCGCCGAACTCGCCGCTCGCTGGACCGAGACCGTCCTCGACGACCCCAAGTCCGGCATCCCCCTCCCCGCCGGCATGATCCTCGAACCCGTCCAGGGCGAGGGCGGGGTGATCCCCGCGCCGGACGACTGGCTCCGCCGGATGCGCCGGCTGACCGCCGACCGGTCCATCCCCCTGATCGCCGACGAGATCCAGACCGGGGTGGGCAGGACCGGCGCCTTCTGGGCCGTCGAGCACAGCGGCGTCACCCCTGACGTGATGGTCCTCTCCAAAGCCATCGGCGGCAGCCTCCCCCTCGCCGTCGTCGTCTACCGCGACGACCTCGACGTCTGGGAACCCGGCGCCCACGCCGGCACCTTCCGCGGCAACCAGCTCGCCATGGCCGCCGGCACCGCCACCCTCGCCCACGTCCGCGAGAACGCCCTCGCCGAACGAGCCGGCCTCCTCGGCTCCCGGATGCTCACCCAACTGCGCCGACTCCAGGACGACTTCGCGTGCGTGGGGGATGTGCGGGGGCGGGGGCTGATGATCGGAGTGGAGCTGGTGGACCCGGAGGGGGAGGGACCCGCGGGGCCGGCGGAGGGGCGCGCGAAGGACGAGAAGGAGGCGATGGAGACGAAGGAGGCCATGGGGGAGGCGGGGGCTCGAGGAACCGGCGGTGCGGTGCGAGTGCCCGCCGACGCGGTGCGGGTGCCCGGCGATGCGGTGAGCGAGTGGGACGGTGAGGCCCGGCCCGGGCCCCGCCCCGCCGCCCCCGAACTTGCCTCGGCCGTGCAGCGCGCCTGCCTGGAACGCGGCCTGATCGTCGAACTCGGCGGCCGCCATGCCGGTGTCGTACGACTGCTCCCGCCACTGACCATCACCGACGAACAGGCGGCCGCCGTACTGGACCGCCTCGCCGACGCCGTGGCAGCCGTGGCCCGCGACCCGGCCGCCCACGGCGCCCGGCCGCGACGCCCCGAGGGCCGCAAGGAGCCGGCCGACTGACCGGCACACCGGAAACGCCACGACCGGTCGGCACCCCCGACGCGAACCGGCCGACCGAACTTCCGGGAGGGGAATCGCCGCCGGGGCTGTCCGGACCACCCAGACCACCCACACAACCCCCACCGCCCGGAACCCCCGGGCAGGACGTGCCCGCCGAATCGCCGGCAGCAGGCCGGCCGACCGGCGCAGCCAAGACGGACCAGCCGGCCCGTGATCCCGGACCCGGCCGACCGCCCAGCCCACCGAACCCCACATCATCCACACCCCTCTCATCAGGACACTCACCACTCGACTCATCACCCGATCACCACCCGACCAGCCCGGTTCGCCGGCCCGACGCCGAGCACCCGCACCGCCCGAGCCCCCCGAGGAACCCTCCTTGAACGCCACCCCCACCCCCGACGACAACGGAGAGCAGGGCCCGCCGGGGCGCCCCGTTCCGCTCGCCGAGTCGGTCCCCCAGCAGCGAGGCCGCACCGCCCAGCCCGAGCGACCGCGCGACGACACGGGAGACCTCCTCGAACACCCCGCCCCATACATCGCCGCCCAGGCCGCTGCCGTGGAGAACCTGCTCCGCTGCTGGGTCCGCGAGACGAACCTGCCCGCGCCCGCCACCGGCACCCTCCGCATCCCGCTGCCCGCCAGCGGTACGGCGTTGATCACCCCGGTCCGGCACTGGTCCCCGGCCGGCTGGCACCGCTTCGAACCGCCCCGCCTGGCCGGCGCCCCCGACACCGCCCCACCCGTCGACGCGGTCGCTCTCGCCGCCCTGCTCACCCGCGAAACGACCGCAGCAGCAGCGGGCACGGCCGACCGAGCCGAGGACAGTTCCGGCCACACCGGGGGCAACAGCGGCCACACCGCGGGCGGCACTGGCCACACCGCGGGCAGCACCGGCCACGCCGGGGACTGCACCGGCCACGCCGGAGGCGCAGCCGCCCCCGTCCGCGGCCCGGTCGGCCACGCGGCCGACGGCACCCCCAACGCGTGGGCCACCCCCGACGGCGACGACCTTGTGGCCAGGGTCGCCGATTCCCTGCGCCGCACGGCCACCTTCATCGCGGACCGGCGCGCCCACCCCGCCGACGGCCCCGACCGCTTCCTCACCGCCGAGCAGGCACTCCTCCTCGGGCACCCGCTGCACCCGACCCCGAAGAGCCGCGAGGGCCTGACCGAGTCCGAAGCCCGGCTCTACTCACCGGAGCTGCGCGGCTCCTTCCCGCTGCACTGGATGGCGGTCGCCTCCTCCCTGCTCGTCACCGACTCGGCCTGGACCGAGCGAGGCCGTCCCCTCCCCGCGTCGCACCTCATGGAACGCCTGTCCGGCACGGTCCTGCCCCTGCCCGACGGCTGCGCCGCCGCCCTGCCCCTGCACCCCTGGCAGGCCCGCGAGATCGGCCTCCGCGAGGAGACCGCCGCGCTCCTCGACGCCGGACTCCTCCGCGACCTGGGCCCGCTCGGCGCCCCCTGGCATCCCACCTCCTCCGTACGAACCGTCCACCGCACCGGCGCCCCCGCCATGCTCAAGCTGTCGCTCGGCCTGCGCATCACCAACTCCCGTCGGGAGAACCTCCGCAAGGAACTCCACCGCGGCGTCGAGGTGCACCGTCTGCTGCGCACCGGCCTCGCCAAGCAGTGGCAGGCCGCCCATCCCGGCTTCGACATCGTGCGCGACCCCGCCTGGCTGGCCGTCGACGGCCTGGACGGCCGACCCGTACCCGGACTCGACGTGGTGATCCGGCACAACCCGTTCACGCCGACCGACGATGTCTCCTGCGTCGCCGGGCTGGTCACACCCCTGCCCCTCGACGCCCCGGGGGCGAAGGGCCGGCCCCGGCCGAACCGCTCCCGGCTGGCCCGGGTGGTCTCCCGGCTCGCCGAACGCACCGGCCGACCCGTCGGTGCCGTCAGCGCGGAGTGGTTCCTGCGCTACCTGGAGCAGGTCGTCCGCCCGGTGCTCTGGCTCGACAGCGAGGCCGGCATCGCCCTGGAGGCGCACCAGCAGAACACCCTGCTCCTGCTGGACGACGACGGCTGGCCGGCCGGTGGCCGCTACCGCGACAACCAGGGCTACTACTTCCGCGAGTCCCGACGGGATGACCTCGACGCCCGGCTGCCCGGCATCGGCGAGCACAGCGACACCTTCGTCTCCGACGAGGTCACCGACGAACGCTTCGCCTACTACCTCGGCATCAACAACGTGCTCGGCCTGATCGGCGCGTTCGGCTCCCAGCGGCTCGCCGACGAGCGCCTGCTGCTCGCGGCCTTCCGTCGTTTCCTCACCGACGCCGCCGCCGGCCCGGCCCCGCTGCGCACCTCCCTGCCTGCCCGCCTGCTCGACTCACCCGTCCTGCGCTGCAAGGCCAACCTGCTGACCCGGCTGCACGGCCTCGACGAACTCGTGGGCCCGGTCGACACCCAGTCCGTCTACGTCACCATCACCAACCCCCTTCATTCCGCGCCTTCCTGACCCCACCGACAACGTCACCGACGCCCAACCGATCACCCCACTTCTTCCCACGCCCTTCAGCCACCGCCTTCATCCACCGACCGAGGAACATGACCCACCTCGTCTCCTGAGAGGAGCGCACGATGCCTCCCACCGACGCGAGCGCCGACACCGGCCCCGCCCCGGTCCACCCCGGCCGTTCCGGACCCGCCGAGGACATCAGGGACTGCGAGGACACCCTGGACCTCCGCCTGCCCGACGAATTCCTCGCCCTCGTCGCCGGGAAGACCCCCGATCCCGGACAACAAACCCACGGGCTCACCCGCGACCGACTCGGCCCGGTCGATTCACCCGGCGCACTCGGCTCGCCAGGACCGCTCGGCCGCCCGGGCCCGCCGGACGCGCTCGATCTGCTCGACCAGGTCGGCAGCTGGGGCCCCACCCAGACCCCGGTCGGCGCCTTCCAGTTGCTGCCGGTGCACGTCGAGCGCGACCTGCCGATCATCAGCGGCTGGATGAACGACCCCGCCGTGGCCGCGTTCTGGCAGTTGGCCGGCTCACGCGCGCAGACGGAGGAGCATCTGCGCGCCCAGCTCGCGGGAGACGGACGCAGCGTGCCGTGCCTGGGCATGCTCGACGGCATCACGATGAGTTATTGGGAGATCTATCGAGCCGACCTGGACCCGCTCGCGCGCCACTATCCGGCCCGCCCGCACGACACCGGTGTCCACCTTCTCGTCGGCGATGTCGCCGACCGGGGACGGGGACTGGGGTCCGCCCTGCTCAGGGCCGTGGCCGATCTCGTACTCGATCACCGCCCCGCCTGTGCTCGAGTCGTCGCGGAACCAGATCTTCATAACACCCCCTCCGTGGCCGCCTTCCTCAACGCCGGCTACCGCTACGCCGCCGAGGTCGATCTGCCGGGCAAACGGGCCGCCCTCATGATCCGGGACCGGTCCCTACGTCATCTGATGTAGCGCTGAGTGATTGCGTGTACACATGTAGTACGAAGCGGCGACCGATCAAGTTCCCGGCCGTCCGAAAGAATTCCGGGCGGCCCGTCCCCCGGCCCGGCCGTCCCCCTTGGCCTGCCTGTCCGGAGCCCCCGGCGTGATCCCACCCCACGTCCCCGCCTTGATCGCCCGATTGTCAGTGCCGGGCCGTAGGGTGGTCGCGCTATGACGAAGCCCTCACTCCCTGAACTCCTGCATGCCGCTGTCACAGCTGTCGGCGGTACGGAGCGCCCCGGCCAGGTGACCATGGCCGAATCGGTCGCCGGAGCGATCGACGACGGATCCCATCTGCTGGTCCAGGCCGGCACCGGCACCGGAAAGTCGCTCGGCTATCTGGTGCCCGCGCTCGCACACGGAGAGAGGGTCGTCGTGGCGACGGCGACCCTCGCCCTGCAGAGACAGCTCGTCGAGAGGGATCTGCCGCGCACCGTCGACGCCCTGCACCCGCTGCTGCGCCGGCGCCCGGAGTTCGCCATGCTCAAGGGCAGGTCGAACTACCTGTGCCTGCACCGGCTGCACGAGGGCATGCCCCAGGACGAGGAGGAGGGCCTCTTCGACCAGTTCGAGGCGGCCGCGCCCACCAGCAAGCTCGGCCAGGACCTGCTGCGACTGCGCGACTGGGCCGACGAGACCGAGAACGGCGACCGCGACGACCTCACACCGGGCGTCTCCGACAAGGCGTGGGCTCAGGTCTCGGTCTCCTCCCGGGAGTGCCTCGGCGCGTCCAAGTGTGCCTACGGCGCCGAGTGCTTCGCCGAGATGGCCCGTGAGCGTGCGAAGCTCGCCGAGGTGGTCGTCACCAATCACGCGCTGCTCGCGATCGACGCCATCGAGGGCGCCCCGGTGCTCCCGCCGCACGAGGTGCTGATCGTGGACGAGGCACACGAGCTGGTCTCCCGGGTCACCGGTGTGGCCACCGGCGAGCTCACCCCGGGCCAGGTCAACCGTGCGGTTCGGCGCGCCGCCAAGCTGGTCGACGAGAAGGCCGCCGACCAGCTCCAGACCGCCGCCGAGGGCTTCGAACGACTGATGGAGCTGGCCCTGCCGGGGCGCCTGGAGGAGATTCCGGAGGATCTCGGGTACGCCCTGGCGGCGCTCAGGGACGCCTCCCGGACCGTGATCTCCGCGATCGGTACGACCCGCGACAAGTCGGTCCAGGACGAGGACGCGGTCCGCAAGCAGGCGCTGGCCTCGGTGGAGACCGTGCACGACGTGGCGGAGCGGATCGTCGGCGGCTCCGAGTGGGACGTCGTCTGGTACGAACGCCACGACCGCTTCGGCGCCTCCCTCCGTGTCGCCCCGATGTCGGTGTCGGGCCTGCTCAGGGAGAAGCTCTTCGCGGACCGCTCGGTGGTCCTCACGTCGGCGACCCTCAAGCTGGGCGGCGACTTCAACGGCGTCGGCGCCTCCCTGGGCCTCGCCCCGGAGGGCACCGAGGGCGACGACCTCCCGCAGTGGAAGGGCGTCGATGTCGGCTCGCCCTTCGACTACCCGAAACAGGGCATTCTCTACGTGGCCAAGCATCTGTCGCGTCCCGCGCGGGACGGCGACCGCGCCGACATGCTCGACGAACTGACCGAGCTGATCCAGGCTGCCGGCGGCCGCACCCTCGGTCTCTTCTCCTCGATGCGGGCCGCCCAGCAGGCCGCCGAGGAACTGCGGATCCGGATTCCCGAGTTCCCGATACTCCTGCAGGGCGAGGAGACCCTTGGTGAACTGATCAAGAACTTCGCGGCGGACCCCAGGACCTGTCTCTTCGGCACGCTGTCACTGTGGCAGGGCGTCGACGTCCCCGGCCCCAGCTGCCAGCTGGTCGTCATGGACAAGATCCCGTTCCCGCGCCCGGACGACCCGCTGATGAGCGCCCGGCAGAAGGCCGTCGAGGACGCCGGCGGCAACGGCTTCATGGCGGTCGCCGCCACCCACGCCGCGCTCCTGATGGCCCAGGGCGCTGGCCGGCTCGTCCGCGCGTCGGGGGACCGCGGCGTGGTGGCCGTACTCGACCAGCGGCTGGCCACCGCGCGGTACGGCGGCTATCTCAAGTCCTCACTGCCCGACTTCTGGTACACCACGGACCGAAACCAGGCGCGGAAGTCACTGGCGGCGATCGACGCGGTGGCGCGCCAGGCGGAGACGGAATGACCGTGGGGGGGGGCGGGGGGGGCCGGGCGGGGGGTCCACCCCCACGATATAATCCGGCGCGCACACAA
>NZ_JBHXMA010000012.1:12107-106980 GCF_042721035.1 Streptomyces sp. NPDC058464 | reverse complement strand
TCAGCGCCGACGGCAGGGTGCGGGGCGTCCTCGACTTGACCGGCACGGCGGTGGGGGGCGCCCCCCCCGCCCAAACCCCGCGCGCCCACGCGCGCGCCGGCGCGCGGGCCCCCCGCGGGGGCCCCCCCCCCCCCCACGATTTAGAACGGCGCCGCGATCCAGAACGGTGAATGAAGCCGTTCGGGACAGTGCAGGACCCCGGAACCGGCGCAGGGGTCCCGGGGCCGATCGGAGGGCGGGCGATGTGGACCGCCCGCCGCAGGCGTCACACGCGCCGCAGTACCGCGACGACCTTGCCCAGGATGGTCGCGTCGTCGCCGGGGATCGGCTCGTAGGCCGCGTTGTGGGGAAGGAGCCAGACATGGCCGTCCTCGCGCTTGAAGCGCTTGACGGTGGCCTCGCCGTCGAGCATGGCGGCGACGATGTCGCCGTTCTCGGCGACGGGCTGGCGGCGCACCGTCACCCAGTCACCGTCACAGATCGCGGCCTCGATCATGGAGTCGCCGACGACCTTGAGCACGAACAGCTCACCGTCACCGACCAGCTGCCGGGGGAGGGGGAAGACGTCCTCGACCGACTCCTCGGCGAGGATCGGCCCACCGGCGGCGATCCGGCCGACCAGCGGGACGTAGGACGCGGCGGGCTTGCCGGCGGTGTCCGTGGGCTGCACGCTCACGGCCTGGTCGGAACCGCGCACCTCGTACGCGCGCGGGCGGTGCGGGTCGCGGCGCAGGAAGCCCTTGCGCTCCAGTGCCATGAGCTGGTGTGCCACCGAGGACGTGCTGGACAGGCCGACGGCCTGGCCGATCTCGCGCATCGACGGCGGGTAGCCCCGCCGCTGCACCGAGTCCCGGATCACCTCGATCACCCGGCGTTGCCGGTCGGTGAGGCCCGAGCTGTCGGCCCGGATGCCTGGAGGTCGGCCTGGCAGGGAACGCTTGTGTCCCTCGGGATTCACGGCTTCGTTCATGGCATGCACCGGGTCGAGTCGGCCCTGGGAGCGGTCCTGGGCGGTGATGGTGGCACTGTCTGCGGTCGTGGTCACGTCGGCCCCTCTCGATGGTCTCCCTGCTGGACAACGGTAGTTGCTTTCGAAAGGTTGCGCCAAACACACGTTCGAGTGAAAAAACGCGGTTCACCGTACGCGATCACATGTCTGGGTGTATGGCTCACGCGGTACCCGGCGGGCAAAAGGGCCCATTGTTGTACTCTTCACCGCCGGGGTGCTGGCCTTGTGGGTGTGACCAGTCTGCCATCCTGACCGCCGCTGACCGGGATGTACGTGCCCATCTGCGCCGGAGTCGCACGTGACCTCCGTGCGGCGCCCACGGTATCTCCGTATCCGCCGTAGCGGTACGTGTGCGACACGCGCAACCTGGCGATGTATCAGCCAATCACCACATCTAGTGGTTGGATTGCTACAGCAGCCCACAAGTTGTGGTCCCCCGGGTCTCCGGTCCCGCCGAGATCGCCTATGCTTGGGGCTGCTTCGAGGGGCCCATGTGGCCCAGCGAGGCCATTGAGTCTGCTGTGAGGAGGGTTGGAGATCATGCACTGCCCCTTCTGCAGGCACCCCGACAGTCGCGTGGTCGACAGTCGTACGACCGATGACGGCACGTCGATCCGCAGGCGCCGCCAGTGTCCGGACTGCTCCCGTCGTTTCACGACCGTCGAGACGTGCTCGCTCATGGTGGTCAAGCGGTCCGGAGTCACCGAGCCCTTCAGCCGTACCAAGGTCATCAACGGCGTGCGCAAGGCATGCCAGGGGCGGCCTGTCACCGAGGACGCGCTCGCCCAGCTCGGCCAGCGGGTCGAGGAGGCGGTGCGGGCCACCGGAAGCGCCGAGCTGACCACCCACGACGTGGGGCTGGCCATACTCGGCCCGTTGCAGGAGCTCGACCTGGTCGCCTATCTGCGATTCGCCTCCGTCTACCGGGCGTTCGACTCGCTCGAGGACTTCGAGGCCGCGATCGCGGAGCTCAGGCAGGCCGCGCAGGACCCCGCCGCGGACGACGAAGACGCGGCAGCGGGGCGCCGGGAGGACGATCACGGGCCGGGCGGGGGCGCGCAGGTGCCCGCACCCGTTCACATCGCCGGCTGACGGGCGGATCGGAACCGGGCGGAGGGCCCGGATCCGGTTGTCGGACGGCGATCCAGGACTTGTCGCGGGTGGCAGCTGAGAGTGCCCGCGACGTGACAACAGAACAGCGTGTCACGGGAACATCGTGGCATTTCAGGGCGTTTTAGCCCGTACAGGGAGGCGGCATGACAGAGACGGCGAGCGGTCCGGCACGGAGTTCCCGCGCGAAGGGAACGAAGGCCACCAAGGGACTGCGTATCGAGCGCATCCACACCACCCCCGGCGTGCATCCGTACGACGAGGTGAGCTGGGCGCGCCGTGACGTCGTCATGACCAACTGGCGCGACGGCTCGGTCAACTTCGAGCAGCGTGGCGTCGAGTTCCCCGACTTCTGGTCGGTGAACGCGGTCAACATCGTCACCAGCAAGTACTTCCGCGGTGCCGTCGGCACCCCGCAGCGCGAGACCGGTCTCAGGCAGCTGATCGACCGGATCGTGAAGACGTACCGGAAGGCCGGCGAGGAGTACAAGTACTTCGCCTCGCCCGCCGACGCCGAGATCTTCGAGCACGAGCTGGCGTACGCCCTCCTGCACCAGATCTTCAGCTTCAACAGCCCCGTGTGGTTCAACGTGGGCACCCCGCAGCCCCAGCAGGTCTCGGCCTGCTTCATCCTGTCCGTCGACGACTCCATGGAGTCGATCCTCGACTGGTACAAGGAAGAGGGCATGATCTTCAAGGGCGGCTCCGGTGCCGGCCTGAACCTCTCCCGGATCCGCTCCTCCAAGGAACTGCTCTCCTCCGGTGGCAACGCCTCCGGCCCGGTCTCCTTCATGCGTGGCGCCGACGCCTCCGCGGGCACCATCAAGTCGGGTGGCGCCACCCGCCGCGCCGCCAAGATGGTCATCCTGGACGTCGACCACCCCGACATCGAGGACTTCATCGAGACCAAGGTCAAGGAGGAGGAGAAGATCCGCGCCCTCCGCGACGCGGGCTTCGACATGGACCTGGGCGGCGACGACATCACCTCCGTCCAGTACCAGAACGCGAACAACTCGGTCCGCGTGAACGACGAGTTCATGAAGGCGGTCGAGCAGGGCGGCCGGTTCGGTCTGCGCGCCCGGATGACCGGCGAGGTCATCGAAGAGGTCGAGGCCAAGAGCCTGTTCCGCAAGATGGCCGAGGCGGCCTGGGCCTGCGCCGACCCGGGTATCCAGTACGACGACACGATCAACCACTGGCACACCTGCCCGGAGTCCGGCCGGATCAACGGCTCGAACCCCTGCAGCGAGTACATGCACCTGGACAACACGTCCTGCAACCTCGCCTCGCTGAACCTGATGAAGTTCCTGAAGGACGACGGCAAGGGCAGCCAGTCCTTCGACGTCGACCGCTTCACCAAGGTCGTCGAGCTGGTCATCACCGCGATGGACATCTCCATCTGCTTCGCGGACTTCCCGACCCAGAAGATCGGCGAGAACACCCGCGCCTTCCGTCAGCTCGGCATCGGCTACGCCAACCTCGGCGCCCTGCTGATGGCGACCGGCCACGCCTACGACTCCGACGGTGGCCGCGCCCTCGCCGGTGCCATCACCTCCCTGATGACCGGCACCGCCTACAAGCGCTCCGCCGAGCTCGCCGCGGTCGTCGGCCCCTACGACGGCTACGCCCGCAACGCCGACGCCCACAACCGCGTCATGCAGCAGCACGCCGACGCCAACACCGTGGCCGTCCGTACGGATGACCTGGACACCCCGGTCTGGGCCGCCGCCACGGAGGCCTGGCAGGACGTGGTGCGCCTCGGCGAGAAGAACGGTTTCCGTAACTCGCAGGCGTCCGTCCTCGCCCCCACCGGCACCATCGGTCTCGCGATGTCCTGCGACACCACCGGCGTCGAGCCCGACCTGGCCCTGGTCAAGTTCAAGAAGCTCGTCGGCGGCGGCTCGATGCAGATCGTCAACGGCACCGTGCCGCAGGCCCTGCGTCGCCTGGGCTACCAGGAGGAGCAGATCGAGGCGATCGTCGCCCACATCGCCGAGAACGGCAACGTGATCGACGCCCCCGGCCTCAAGCACGAGCACTACGAGGTCTTCGACTGCGCCATGGGCGAGCGCGCCATCTCCCCGATGGGCCACGTCCGCATGATGGCCGCGATCCAGCCCTGGATCTCCGGTGCCATCTCCAAGACGGTCAACATGCCGGAGACGGCGACCGTCGAGGAGGTCGAGGAGATCTACTACGAGGCCTGGAAGCTCGGCGTCAAGGCGCTCGCGATCTACCGCGACAACTGCAAGGTCGGCCAGCCGCTCTCCGCCAAGACCAAGGAGAAGGAGAAGGCCGAGGTCACCGAGAAGGCCGAGGCGACCATCCGCGAGACGGTCGAGAAGGTCATCGAGTACCGCCCGGTCCGCAAGCGCCTCCCGAAGGGTCGTCCCGGCATCACCACGTCCTTCACCGTCGGCGGTGCCGAGGGCTACATGACGGCCAACTCCTACCCGGACGACGGCCTGGGCGAGGTCTTCCTGAAGATGTCCAAGCAGGGCTCGACCCTCGCGGGCATGATGGACGCCTTCTCCATCGCGGTCTCCGTCGGCCTCCAGTACGGTGTGCCGCTCGAGACCTACGTCTCGAAGTTCACCAACATGCGCTTCGAGCCGGCCGGCATGACGGACGACCCGGACGTGCGGATGGCGCAGTCGATCGTCGACTACATCTTCCGCCGCCTGGCGCTGGACTTCCTGCCGTTCGAGACGCGCTCCGCGCTCGGCATCCACTCCGCCGAGGAGCGTCAGCGGCACCTGGACACCGGTTCGTACGAGCCGGCCATCGACGACGAGGTCGACGTCGAGGGTCTGGCCCAGTCGGCGCCGCGCGCCCAGGAGCTGAAGGCCGTCGCCGCCCCGCGGACCGAGCTCGGTTCGGCCAAGCCCGCCCCGAAGCAGGCGCACACCAGTGCCGAACTGGTGGAGATGCAGCTGGGCATCCAGGCCGACGCCCCGCTCTGCTTCTCCTGCGGCACCAAGATGCAGCGGGCCGGGTCCTGCTACATCTGCGAGGGTTGCGGCTCGACCAGCGGCTGCAGCTGACGGGTCGATGTGAAGTGAAGTAAGGGGCGCCGGCCATGGCCGGCGCCCCTTACCGTTTGTCTGCCCGGGTGGCCGTTCGCCGTCAGGGACGGCCGAGTCCGCCCATCTCCCGGGTGAACACCACCGGGTCGTCCTCGAAGCCGTGCAGCCCGGGCCGGAAGCTCCAGTCCCCGGATCCGTCGCGCACGAACTCCGCGACGGCGGCAGCCGTCGCCCCGAGGACCGAGCCGAAGTCGTCCTCGGCCAGTACGTTGTAGCCCTCCCGGACGCGGACGGCCGGGTTCAGGACATTCACGAACGTGCGGTGCGCGACCCGCTGCTGGATGACGACTCCGACGACCACGCGCGTGTACCGGCTGTCGAGCCGGTCCAGTTCGAGGGTCATCACCTCGTCCCAGCCGAAGCCCTTGCCGTCCTGGCTGTCCCGGTTGAGGAAGATGGTGCCGTCGGGCGAACGGCTGTCGAAGTGCACGAGATAGGCCGGAGTCCCGTACGGGTCAACCCGCGTGAACGTACCGGCGATGACGTCGAGATCGGTGGGCGGTTGCCCGGAAGGGCTGGGATCCCACTTCACCGCGACCTCGACCTTGCTGATCGCCTTGCTGAAACCGCTCATCACGCGTCCCCTTCCCCCTAGAGGTCCACTGCCCCAACTGATGGGCTACCCAGGCTCTTTGTCCATCGTGCCATGCGCGCGGGGGCGCATGCGCGGGTGATCTCAGCCGGAGCGTGACCAGCGCCACGCTCCATGGCCTTACGATGGCGCGGTGCTGGTCAAGTGGATTCGCTGCACCGTGGTTGACCGCCGGGGCTTCGAGCGGGGGCAGCGGAAATGGGCGGGGCTTCTGGGGGAGCCGGGATTTCGGGGACAGGGCGGGGGCTGGAGTCGGCAGCGTCCCGGAGTGGCGCACATCTTCGCCTTCTGGGAGAGCCGTGCCTTCTACGACTCCTTCATGGCGCGTTCGCACGACCGCCTGGCCGCGTCCCAGTCCGGCACGTACAAGGACCAGCAGGTCAAGCTGTTCGAGTACCGGTTCGACGTGAAGACGGGCTTCGAACCGCGGTTCACGGACAGCGACCTGGTCCGGGTGGCCCTCTGCCGGGTGCACGAGGAACGCGTCGAACACTTCACGCTGATGCAGGAGAAGGTCTGGAACCCGGCGATGGCCGGCTCGCCCGGCATGATCCGTGGCATGTTCGGCGAGGCCCCGGCGCACGAGTTCATGATCCTTTCCATGTGGCGGTCGGCCGCCGAGCACGGCAAGTACCGCACCGAACGGGTGGAGCGGCTGGCGTTGCGCGCCCAGACGGAGGCCGACATCGCGGCCCTCACGGGCGACATCGTGGAGCTCGAACCGAGCTGGATCGTTTGAATATCCAACCCTTGATTAGTGTGACCTGCGCTGTATGGGGCCCGTCCGAGTGCTCGATTTTTCGTCACTCGATCTAGGGTTTTGGCATGGCACGACCACGGCGCATCGTCCTTGTCCGGCACGGCGAGTCAACCGGCAATGTCGACGACTCCGTGTATGAGCGGGAACCCGACCACGCGCTGGCCCTGACGGAGCGGGGCTGGCGGCAGGCCGAAGAGACCGGAAAACGCGTCCGGGAGATCTTCGGCCAGGAGCGCGTCAGCGTGTACGTCTCCCCCTACCGCCGTACACACGAGACCCTTCGCGCCTTCCACCTCGACCCGGATCTCATACGCGTGCGCGAGGAGCCCCGGCTCCGCGAGCAGGACTGGGGAAACTGGCAGGACCGCGACGACGTGCGGCTGCAGAAGACCTACCGGGACGCGTACGGCCACTTCTTCTTCCGCTTCCCGCAGGGTGAGTCCGGGGCCGACGTGTACGACCGTGTCGGCGGCTTCCTGGAGAGCCTGTTCCGCAGCTTCGAGGCGCCGGACCACCCGCCCAACGTGCTCCTGGTGACCCACGGCCTGGCGATGCGACTGTTCTGCATGCGCTGGTTCCACTGGACGGTCGCGGAGTTCGAGTCGCTCTCCAATCCCGGGAACGCCGAGATGCGGATGCTCGTTCTCGGGGACGACGGCAAGTACACGCTCAACCAGCCCTTCGACCGCTGGCGGGACCCGGAGCCCTACTGGATGAGCGGCTAGGCTGGCCGCGATGACATCCTCCACCGATTCCTCGACCCCCGGGCGCCTGGAACGCGCCCTGGCCAGCCTGCGCGGACTCGCCGTCGGCGACGCGCTGGGCTCGCAGTTCTTCGTGCCGGTGAACTACCCGCTGCTCAAGCGGCGGGAGCTGCCTCCGGCACCCTGGCAGTGGACCGACGACACCGAGATGGCCTGCTCCGTCGTCGCCGTCCTGGCCGCCCACCATCGGATCGACCAGGACGCCCTGGCCCACTCCTTCGCCACGCGCCACGACTTCGACCGGGGCTACGGCCCCGCCGTCAACCGCCTGCTGCGCCTCGTCCGGGAGGGCGGCGACTGGCGCGAACTGGCCGCAGGGCTCTTCGACGGGCAGGGGTCCTGGGGCAACGGCGCGGCGATGCGGATCGCGCCTCTGGGCGCCTGGTACGCGGACGATCCCGAGCAGGCCGTCCACCAGGCCGAGATCTCCGCCTACCCCACGCATCAGCACCGGGAGGCCGTGGTCGGTGCCATGGCCGTGGCGGCCGCAGCGGCGCTGGCAGCCGCGCCAGGCGGCCCGCCGAGCCCTGAGGCGCTCCTGGACGGGGTCGTCGCCCTGATCCCCAGGAGCGCCGTCGGCCAGGGCCTGCGGCGCGCCTGCGACATGCTCGACTACGCCGACGCGGGCACCGTCGCGGCCGTCCTCGGCTGCGGACAGCGTACGACCGCCCATGACACCGTCCCCTTCGCGCTCTGGTCGGCCGCACGCGCCCTCGGCGACTACGAGACGGCGTTCTGGACGACCGCCCAGGTGGGCGGCGATGTGGACACCACCTGCGCCATCGTGGGCGGCGTGCTCGCCGGCGGCAGTGCGGGAGCGCCGCCTGCCGCCTGGGCGGAGCGCGCCGAGGCGCTGCCGGAATGGGTACCGGCGGGGACGGGGGCCGCTGTCGGCGGGTGATCGACCGAGGTTCGGCCATCGACCGCGGCCGGGTGAACGACCGCGGCCGGGCTCGGACCGCGTAAGGAGGCGCGGTGCGGGTCGGCGCCCCTTGGGAGTCGCCTCGTGCAGAAAGCCGTGCGGCCGCGGCGCCTCGGAGGCGTGAGAGGCGTGAGAGGCATGAGAGGTGTGCGACGTGGCCTGGCGATGCCGTCTCGTGGCGGGCTCGGTGTCCGAGGACCGTCGAAGCGTGCGGTGGTGAGCTCTCGCCGGCCCGAGGCCGGCCGCGTCCTCGGTGTCTGTGGTCCATGTCGAATGCCGCGCTCCACATAGGAGACTCTCTGTGCCTGGCGGGAACTCTGCGTGACCGTCAGGCGTTTTCCCGGCAGCCGCTCCCCTTGACGGTTGTCCCGGCGGGTGGGCGGGAGGCGTGGCGGAGGGGGAGGTGTCGGTCGTGTGGGTCGGGTTGGCCCTTCTGGTGATGATCGCGGCGCCGAAAGCCGTGATGCGGATGGCCGGACCTCGGCTTCTGCCGTGTGTCCCCTGGCTGAGGTCCGGCCATCCGCGGCTCCGCGCGGACCAGGTGGGGTCAGCCGATCCCCGGACCGGCCGTGCCGGCGAGGGCTTCGAGGTCGCTCTTGCGGACCTTGATCACCAGCCACGCGGTGAGCAGGCCGAGCCCGGCCATGGCGGCGGCGGGGATGAACGCGGTCGAGATGCCGTGCGCCAGCACCTCGTGCCCCCAGGGCGCGGGCAGCTGATGGGTCTTGGCGAACTCGGCCTTCTGCTCCGGCGAACCGTCCGCGAGGAACTTGGGCAGTTGCTTCTTCGCCTCGTCCTTGCTCGCCGAGCCGAACACCGTGGTCAGGATGGACAGGCCCAGCGAACCGCCCACCTGCTGCATGGCGTTGAGCAGCCCGGAAGCCGCTCCGGCCTCGTGCGGGGCGACACCGGAGACCGCGGTGACGGTCGCCGTCACGAAGTTCAGCCCCATGCCGAAGCCGAAGATCAGCATGGGCCCGAGCACCCCGCCGACGTACGAACTGTCGGGCTTGATGAACGTCTGCCAGGTGAGTCCGACGACCACGAGCGCCGAACCGGCCATCATGAACGGCTTCGGGCCCAGGACGGGCAGGAACCGCTGCGACAGCCCGGCTCCGACGGCGATGGCCGCCGTCACGGGCAGGAAGGCCAGGCCGGCCCTGATCGGGCTGTAGCCCAGCACGTTCTGCACGAACAGCACGATGTAGAAGAACATGCCGAACATCGCCGCGGCCAGGCTGAGCATGATCACGTAAGTGCCGGAGCGGTTGCGGTCGCCGAACATCCGCAGCGGGGTGATGGGCTCATTCGCCCGGGTCTCGATGAAGACGAAGGCCAGCAGAAGGACCACCGCCGTGGCGAACGACCCGAGTGTCAGACCGTCGCGCCAGCCGTCCTCCGAGGCCCTGATGAAGCCGTAGACCAGGGAGGCCATGCCCAGGGTGGAGGTCAGCGCGCCCGCGATGTCGAACCGTCCGGGGTGCCGTTCGGACTCGTTGATGTACTGCGGGGTGAGGGCGACGATCAGCAGTCCGATCGGTACGTTGACGAAGAGCACCCAGCGCCAGTCGAGCCAGTCGGTGAGCATGCCGCCGGCCAGCAGGCCGATGGCCCCGCCACCCGCGGAGACCGCGGCGAACACGCCGAACGCCCGGTTCCGCTCCGGACCTTCGGGGAACGTCGTGGTGATCAGGGCCAGCGAGGTCGGCGACGCGATCGCGCCACCCATACCCTGGAGGGCGCGGGCGGCAAGCAGTTGCCAGGGTTCCTGGGCGAGACCGCCGAGGAGCGAGGCGAAGGTGAACAGCAGGATGCCCGTCATGAACACCCGGCGCCGGCCGAGGATGTCACCGGCCCGCGCGCCGAGGAGCAGCAGACCGCCGAAGGTGAGCGTGTAGGCGCTGACCACCCACGTGAGGTCCGTGGTGCTGAACTTGAGCGCGTCTTGAATGTGCGGGAGCGCGATGTTCACAATCGTCGCATCAAGTACCACCATGAGCTGGCAAGCGGCAATCACGGTGAGTGCGATGCCGGGACGTCCCTGCCGGCGGGCGGCACCTGGTTTCCGGTCCTGTATCAGTTGAGAGGTCGTCACTATGGGTCCCCCACGAAGGTGTTAGTGAACGCCAGCGTTCACTGTCGCGTCAACGGTAGTGAGTCCTCGGTAGAGAACGCAAGCGTTCACTTAACTGCGCGTCGCGTGTCGCGTCCCCCTTTTTGCCGTCGCGCGCCGCGTCCCCGCTCCGGAATCCCCGCTTCCCTTCGCTCGCTGGAGAAACTCAGATGGTTACCTCGCGCTGGACTGCCGCTCCTCCTCAGGCGGCCTCCCCTCGTCGGCGCGGTGCGGTCCTCGAACGCGCGATCCTGGACGCCGCCTTGGAGCAGCTCAGCACCGTCGGCTGGAACGGCCTCACCATGGAAGGCGTCGCCGCCGGTGCCCAGACCGGGAAGGCGGCGGTCTACCGCCGCTGGCCCTCCAAGGAGGAGCTCGTCGCCGACGCGTTGCAGGCCGGTCTGCCACGTTTGGAGGAGGCTCCCGATCTCGGAAATGTGCGTGAGGATCTGTTGGCCCTGTGCCGGCAGGCCCGGGACGCGATGTTCTCGCGCCCTGGCTTCGCACTGCGGTCAGTGATTCACGAATGCGATCCCCTGCAGGTTGAGCGGTTTCATGGCGTGATCTTCGACGGGGTCGTGGGGCCGACGATCCAGCTGATCGGGGACGTCGTCGCCCGGGGAATTGAGCGGGGCGAGGTGCGCGCCGACGCGGCCAACGGCTATGTCCTCGATGCCATTCCGGCGATGATGATGTACCGCAACAAGATTTCTGGAAGCGAATGGAACGATCAGGAGGTCGAAGAGATGATCGACCGGTTCATGCTTCCGCTGCTCCTGTCACGCCAGGTCTGAGCCGCGGCTCGGGCGGTCCTGGGCGCGGTCCGGGAAGCCGGGGTGTCGCCAGGGGATCAGTGCGGCGTACCCTAAGGGCGCCATGCCGTACGAACCGCCTACTCACACCGTCGAGCGCTCCCTTCGCGCCACGACCGGAGCCAAGGTCATTGCCGGTGTCGACGAGGTGGGGCGCGGCGCCTGGGCCGGGCCCGTCACCGTCTGTGCCGCGGTCACCGGTCTTCGCCGGCCGCCCGAGGGCCTCACCGACTCCAAGCTGCTGACCGTCAGACGGCGCACGGTACTCGCCGAGGCGCTGCGAGGGTGGGTCACGGCCTACGCTCTGGGGCATGCCTCGCCGGAGGAGATCGACGAGCTCGGGATGACGGCCGCGCTGCGACTGGCGGCGACCCGTGCACTGGAGACCTTGCCGGTTTGTCCCGACGCGGTCATCCTCGACGGGAAGCACGACTACCTCGGTGCCCCGTGGCGGGTGCGCACGGTCATCAAGGGCGACCGGTCGTGTGTCGCCGTGGCCGCGGCCTCGGTGATCGCCAAAGTTCAGCGCGACAAAATGATGGCCGAACTGGGTATCGACCATGCAGACTTCGGATTTGCGGACAACGCCGGGTACCCGTCGCCCGTGCACAAGGCCGCACTGGAGGAGCGGGGACCCACCCCGTACCACCGGTTGTCCTGGGCGTATCTTGATGCGCTGCCCCAGTGGCGGCACCTCAAGAAGGTCCGTGGCTGGGCGGAGGGAAGTGCTCCGGAGATCGAGGGTCAGCTCGGCTTCGATTTCTGACCTTCCGGTCGCACTGTTGTGCCACCCGGTTCACGTGACCTGCACCAACGTTTGATAAATATCAGCTCATGCCTCTCATTCCCGAGGAGCCTCAGATTCACGAGAGTGCCCAGGGTCCCCGCGCCACTCCGGCCACCGGCCGTACCGCGCCGACCCCTCGTCCCGTACCCGGCCCCCGTCCCGCGGCTCCGTCGCGTCCCGGTCGTCCCGGCCCTGTGCGGCCCACGCCGCCGGTACAGCGCGCGCCGCGTGACGTGGCCAAGCCAGGCTCGTCCGGCCCGGCCGTCCCCGCCGCGACAGCGGCGGCCCCGCAGATCCAGCTGATCCCGGCCACGGTCGAGAGCGCTCTCGACGCTGCCGAGGAAGCAGTGGACCTGCTCCTGGAATCGGGTCGTGCCCCCGGCGACGTGCTGGTGATCACCACCGGCGCGCAGCACCCGTGGGCCGACCACGAACTGTCCTTCGGCGAAGCCTCCTACTGGGCCCAGCACGACGCGGGCGACGACGTCTTCTACATGGACGCCGCCGTCGCCTCCCGTGCCGGGACCCGCTCGGTGGTGGTCGTCGCCGTCAACGGCGGCCCCGACACCGTCGCCGCCACCGCCCTGCCGCTGGCCCTCTCCCGGGCCGGCGCCCTGCTGATCGTCTGCGGCGACCCGCAGCACATCAACTCGGTGTTGGGCGCGGGCGTCTGAGCTGTCTCCGGCGCCTCCGGGACTCCGGAGGTACCGAAGGAGCCGTGGCGGTGACTCGCAAGGTGGTGCCTTTGGCATGCCCGGACCACGGGTGGGTGCCACCGCCCGTCGTGGGGTGAAGCGTGACCGTCCGGCGCGCCGCAGGTCATGGCGCCGCACACCAGGTCCAGGGCACCGTGCCCGGCGGAGCGTGCCCGGCCCGGATGTCCCCCTTGCGGGGGCCGGTGGCTCAGCGGGCGGCCGCGCGGCGCAGTACCTCGGAGACGGCGCCTCCGGTACGCGGCGACAGTGGCGGGGCCTCCGACAGGGCGAAGGGTTCGGGAGGCGAGTCGGCGTTGGGGCGCCGCCCGCCGCGGCCCTCGCCGAGCACCTGCCAGCCGTCGTGCGTCAGCGTGATGTAGGACCCGCAGCGCAGCCCGTGCAGAGTGCAGGCGTCCCGCAGCCCCCACATCCAGGCACCGTCCTCCTCAGTCCAACGCGCGTCCCCGTCGCGGCAGTAGAGCAGTACGGCGGTCCGCACCGGGGTGCGGCGGCGCAGGTCGTGCGGGATGACCCGGCGCAACTGGGCCAGCAGCGCGTTACGGAACATCCAGCCGTCGGCCGGGGCCGAGCGCCGACCGAAGGAGGCACTGGCACACAGCCGTTCCTCCGGATCGAGGACGGCGACGACCGCGGTGCCCGGACGGGGGCGATGCCGGGCATGCAGGCCGCTGACGACCTCACGGGGGTTGCGCAGCAGCGGTATTCCGGCGTCGGCCCACTCCGCGGGCTCGAGCAGACGACTGGCGGAAGCGGCGGACGCGGACGTCGACAACGATGCCGCCGAGGACGGAGCGAATCCGAAGGTCACGTTCCTCCCTTCGGCTACGCGCCCACACTGCGGGCGAGATCGGATTCGGGGCCGCGCGCACCGCAGCAAAGCCCAACCGGATCACGGACGAGCCGTGCGGGGAGCGGACCTCAATTCTTCCTGTCGAACTTGGATGCGGCAACGAGCAAATGGGGCCACCGACTGTTATCTGGTGGTCCGTGGCTTATATCCCTACCCGTTGAGGCGTCCGGCGACCCCTGGGACGTTCGAGCGCGGCACGTTCGTGCGCCGCACCCGATCCCGTATTCGAACAGCAGCGGGCCGGTCAGCCCTGCACGGCGAGGACCAGCGGCAACACCCCGCGCGCTCCGGACCTGCGGAGCATCCGAGCCGCAACCCCCAGGGTCCAGCCGGTCTCGGTGAAGTCGTCCACCAGCAGGACCGGTCCCTGGACCTCGGCGAGAGCGGTGGCGAGGCCGGGCGGCACGGTCAGCGCACCGTCGAGGGCCTTGAGGCGCTGGGCGCTGTTGCTGCGCGAGACCCGTGGCGCGTCGCCCGCGTACTCCACGGAACCCAGCAGGGGCAGTCTGCCGACCTCCGCGATGCGCGCGCCCAGCGACTGGATGAGCCGGGGCCTGGAGCGCGAGGCGACGGTGACGACGCCCACGGGGCGCGGCTGTGCGTCGGCCGCACCAGGAGCCCAGCCGCCGGGCCCTTTCGCCCAGTCGGCCAGCACCTCCACCACGGCACGGGCGACATCGTCCGGCACGGGCGCGTCCGCGGCCTGGGGAGCGAGCAGCGGTCGTAGCCGATTGCCCCAGCCGATGTCCGACAACCGTCCCAAGGCCCGCCCCGCCGACGCCTGTTCACCGGCCGGAATACGTCCCCTGAGATCGATGCCGATCGCCGGCAGCCCGGTCGGCCACATCCGGCGGGGCTCCACCTCGACGCCCGCGCGGCCCAGATCGACCCGCGCCGCATCCAGCGCGGCCGAAGAGGTGTCGGCCGCGAAGCGGGGCCGCGCGCAGTTGTCGCAGCGGCCGCAGGGCTTCGCGCCCTCGTCGTCCAACTGGCGTTGCAGAAACTCCATCCGGCAGTCCGACGTGGCCGCATACGCGCGCATCGCCTGCTGCTCGGCCTCGCGCTGCCGCGCCACCCAGGCATAACGCTCCGCGTCGTACGTCCACGGCTGCCCGGTCGCGACCCAGCCGCCCTTGACCCGCCTGACCGCGCCGTCCACGTCGAGAACCTTCAGCATGGACTCCAGCCGGGAGCGGCGCAGCTCCACCAGCGGCTCCAGCGCCGGCAGAGACATGGGGCCGCCGGCCCGGGAGAGGACATCCAGGGTGCGCCGCACCAGGTCCTCCGACGGGAAGGCGAGCGAGGCGAAGTAGGCCCAGATCGCCTCGTCCTCCCGGCCCGGCAGCAGCAGTACCTCGGCGTGCTCGACACCGCGGCCCGCGCGGCCCACCTGCTGGTAGTAGGCGATGGGGGAGGAGGGCGAGCCGAGGTGCACCACGAACCCGAGGTCGGGCTTGTCGAAGCCCATACCGAGCGCGGAGGTGGCGATCAGCGCCTTGACCCGGTTGCCGAGCAGGTCGTCCTCGGCCTGTTGCCGGTCGGCGTTCTCCGTCTTCCCCGTGTACGGCGCCACGGCGTGCCCGCGCTGCCGCAGGAAGGCGGTGACCTCCTCGGCAGCGGCCACGGTGAGCGTGTAGACGATGCCGGAACCCGGCAGTTCGTCCAGGTGGTCCGCGAGCCAGGCCATCCGGTGCGCGGCGTCCGGCAGTCGCAGCACGTTCAGGCTGAGGCTCTCCCGGTCCAGCGGACCGCGCAGCACCAGCGCGTCCGAGGTGCCGCCGGTGCCGAGCTGCTCCGCCACGTCGGCGGTCACGCGCGCGTTGGCCGTGGCGGTGGTCGCCAGGACCGGCACCCCCGGCGGCAGGTCGGCCAGCATCGTGCGCAGCCGCCGGTAGTCGGGCCGGAAGTCGTGGCCCCAGTCCGAGATGCAGTGGGCCTCGTCCACGACGAGCAGCCCGGTCGCCGCGGCGAGCTTGGGCAGGACCTGGTCGCGGAAGTCCGGGTTGTTGAGCCGCTCCGGGGACACGAGGAGGACGTCGACCTCACCGGCCGCGATCTCCGTCTGGATCGACTCCCAGTCCTCCGTGTTGGACGAGTTGATGGTGCGGGCGTGGATGCCGGCCCGGGCCGCGGCCTCCACCTGGTTGCGCATGAGCGCGAGCAGCGGGGAGACGATCACCGTCGGGCCGCTGCCCGAGGCCCGCAGCAGCGAGGTCGCCACGAAGTACACCGCGGACTTGCCCCAGCCGGTGCGCTGGACGACCAGGGCCCGGCGCCGGTCTGCGACCAGCGCCTCGATCGCCCGCCACTGGTCCTCGCGCAGCCGGGCGGTGCCCGTGTCGTCCCCGACGAGACGGGCGAGGACGGCGTCCGCCCGGGCCCGGAGTTCCGCGTTGCTCGTGTGCTCCATGCGCCCCATACAACAGGACGGGACCGACAGCCGTGCGGGCCTGTGGACACGGGAGTCGGCTTTGGCGTGTCCCTGATTTGACTTATCCACAGGCCAAACCGGAATCACGAGATCCGCGAGATCGTCTGCGTATGACGAATCACAGCGAAACCACCGGACCCTCCGAAAGCGGCGACGTCACCCGAGGCGCGGTTCCTCTCGGGCTATCCGCCCACGACACCCAGGTCACCCTGCGCACCCCGGCCGAACTGGCGGACGCCCTCCCCTACCTGTTGGGGTACCGCCCCGAGGACAGCATGGTGCTGGTGGCCCTCCGCGACCGCGCCGGCCGCGGCCGCTTCGGTGGCCGGGCCCGGCTCGGCATCCCCTCGAACAAGGACGACTGGGAGTCGGCAGTACGCCAGCTCGTACAGGGCCTGGTGACCGGAGGCGAGCGCCGGGGAGTCAGGCCCGAGCAGATGGTCGCCTACGTGTGCCAGGAACCGGCACCCGGCGAATCGGGCCGGGACGTGATGCGCCGGCTCATGCCACTGGCCCAGCTGCTGCGCACCGAGTGCGGTCGGCTCGACGTGCCCGTGATCGAGGCACTGTGTGTCTCGGACGGCCGCTTCTGGTCCTATTGCTGCCCGACCGAGGAATGCTGCCCGCCCGACGGCGCCCCCATGGGCCTGCCCGGCACCTCCGTGCTCGCGGCCGCCGCCACCTACGCCGGGATCCAGGTGCGCGGCAGCCTGCGGGAGCTGCGGGCCAGGCTGCTCCCCTGGGAGACCGGCGCCGTGGAGCAGGAGATCGCCCTCGACAGCGCCGGAATGGCACTCGTGCCCCGCATCCTCGACGACGCCTTCCGGGCGGAAGTGGCCGAGGAGACCATCACCCTCGCCGGGAGGGTCATCGACCGGTACGCCGGTGCCACCCCCGTGTCCGGCACCCACCAGGCGGATCTCCGTGACGACGCCCTGCTCTCCCACGAAGAGGCGGCGACGCTGATTCTCGGACTGCAGGACCGAACGACCCGCGACCGCGCCGCCGCATGGATGGAGGGCGACGAGGCCGGACCGGCCCTGCGCCTGTGGCGAGCCCTGGCCCGCCGCTGCGTCGGCCCGTACGGCGAACACGCCGCCGCTCCCCTCACCCTGGCGGGCTGGGTCGCCTGGTCGAGCGGTGACGACCTGGAGGCACGGGAGGCCCTGGCGATGGCCCTGGGCGCGGACCCCGACTACCTCTTCGCCCGGCTGCTCCACCAGGCCTGCAACGAGGGCTTGGACCCGGAGTCGATCCGTCGCTGCCTGCGCAGGGAGCGCACGGAAGGTACGGACCGCGTACCGGCGGACGGCACGGCAACGGCTGGTGACACCGGTCCACTCCACCCCGCCGGCGCCGCCCCCGACCCCGCCGACGGGCGGGCCGCCGCGTCCGACACCCGCCGTCGTCGCCGCCCGCGTACCGCAGACCCCGCCGACGACCGCAGGCCGCGGTCGGAGGGCACCCGGCCTCGACCGGCGGGCTCGGAGCGCACCCGCCCTGGTTCGTCCCGGCCGGGTGGCACGCGCACGCGTGCGGCGAAGAAGGCGGAGCCGAGTGGGACAGGGGGCGGCGACCGGACCACGCCCGGGGGCGGGCGGCCCGGGGACAGCCCCAACGAGAGGGACGAATGAACGGGGGACGATCATGGCCGGGCGGCCGGGCGGCCGGGCGGGTGGACCTGGGCCGGTGGTGTCGGCCGCTGGGCCCGGGACCTCTTCCGAGGGGAGCGGCGCCGCGATCGCTCGCCCAGCGGCGGGCATCGGACCGGCCTGTCGGACCTGGGTGTCAACAGCCACAGCCACAGCCACAGCCGCGGGCGCAGCCACAGCCACAGCCACGGGCGCAGGCGCAGGCCGGCGGGGCCGAACGACGTAGCACAGCCCCGGCATTCGATCGGCTTCGGCCGGCGGGGGCGTGACCAGGAGGAGTCCCTTTCCGTTCACCTGAGTGGCGGAACTCCTGGACGGGCCGTGCCGCCGACCGTCCCCCCGGAGCCCTCCGTCCGGCGCCCGGCACAGCACAGGCGCACAGCGCGCAGAAGAGGCCTCCCCATGCATCAGCCGACTCCGCCCTCCACCGCCGCCGACAACCGCCGACTGCGGGACGGCCCGCCCTGGCCCCCGCCGGCGGAGGGCGGCCCGGCGCAGCCACGCAGCCGCGCCCCCCGACCCGCCCCCTCCCGGCCCGTTCCCCCGGGCCCGGGGCGCGCCGGCGGGCTGCCGCCCACGCACACCGCCATGATCTGCGTCGCGTTGCCCGGTCTCGCCATCTCCACGGAAGACGGTCAGTTGACCGGCCAGGGCCTGGAGGGGTTCTACCGCGCGGGCCGGCGGCTGCTCGCGCGCTGCCAGGTCCGTGTCGCAGGCCGCGAACCGCTCGCGGTGCAGGCCCGGATGACGGGGCCGGACTCCGCCCGCTTCGTCGGCACGCTCCGGGCCTCCCCGGGGGCGGGACCGGATCCGGACGTCGTCGTGGAACGGATCCGGCACGCCGACGGCACGGAGCGCATCACCTTGCGCAACTGCGCACTCCACCCGCTGCGCCTGCCGCTGGAGACGGCCCTGGGCACGGACCTGGCCGACCTGAGCGCCATCGCCTCCGGCACCCCGGGACCCGAACTTCCGGCCAGTGTCCACGACTCCGGCCTGCGGTGGACCACCCCCAGCGGCAACGCGTCGGTCACGGCGGACCCGTCACCCTCCGATGCGCTCGCCTCGGCGGGACTGCTGCGCTGGGAGTTCGAACTGCCACCAGGCGGAACGGCGACTGTGGAGTTGCGGGTCCGCCCGGACGGTGCGGGCCCCCTGCGCGCGGTGGGACGTGCCGCGACCAGCCCGCTGGCACCGGCCCGGGCCGCGGGCGACGACCCGAGGGCCACGGCGCTGCTCAGCAAGAGCATCGAGGACCTCCAGGCGCTGCTGCTCCGCGACCCAGCACACCCCTCCGACAGCTACCTCGCCGCCGGGGCGCCCTGGCGCTGCGGTCTGTCCCCGGCCGAGGCACTCGCCGCCGCCCGGATGACCCTGCCCCTCGGTACCCGCCTCGCCGCAGGAACACTGCGCACCCTGGCCCGCACCCAACTCCGCGGTCCGGGACCGCGGACCGGCATGATCCCCGGCCCGCGCCGGGACGCCGGAGCACACCTGCCCCCGGGCTGCACGGGTACGGAGGCCACCCTGCTCTTCCCCGTCCTGCTGGCGGAGGCCCGCCGCTGGGGACTACCGGAACAGGAGACGCGGGAACTGCTGCCCGCCGCCGAGCGCTGCCTGACCTGGCTGCGTACCACAGCGGGCGACCGGACCTACCTCTGCGACCCGCAGCCCGGCGGCCCCGTGCGCGGTGAGACCCAGGCCCACGCCCACCGCGCCGCCCTGCTCGGTGCCGACCTTCTCGACTCCTGCGACCGGCCCGGCGGTGCCGGGCTGCGGCAGTGGGCCGCGGAGCTGAGGAAGGCGTTCCGGGCGGACTTCTGGGTCGACGAGCGAGGCGGTGGCCGTCCCGCGGCGGCCCTGACCCCGGACGGCCGCCCCCTGGTCCAACTCGGCTCGACCACCGTCCACCTTCTCGACACCGGCCTGCTCGGCGCGGGCGAACTGGCCGTCGGCCTGCTCGACAGGGTGCAGACCGAGCAACTGGCCCGGCTGCTCGGCGGACCCGCCATGGACTCGGGGTGGGGGCTGCGCGGCCTGGGAGCCAAGGAGACGGGTCACAGCCCGTTCGGACATCGGTCCGGCGCCGTCCGGGTCCAGGAGACGGCACTGGCCGTCGCAGGGCTGGCAGCCGCGGGCTACGAGAGGGAGGCGGGCGGGCTGCTGCGCGGCCTGCTGGCGGCGGCCGAGCACTTCCGTCACCGGCTGCCGGAGATGTTCGCCGGCGAGCAGCGCTCCGAGGGCAGTGCTCCCCTTCCGCACCCCGCGGCCTGCCGTCCGGCCGCCACGGCCGCTGCCGCCGGGGTTCTGCTCCTCACCGCGCTCGCCGGCATCCGCCCCGACGCCCCGGCAGGAACCGTCACCCTCCGCCCGGTCCACAGCGCGCCCCTCGGCGAACTCGGCCTGACCGGACTGAGGGTGGCCGGCGCGCCCTTCTCGGTACGGGTCAGCCGGCTCGGTCTGGCCATGGTCGAGGAGGCTGCGGACGGCCTGCAGCTGGGGGTGTGAGCTTACGACTGGAGATGTGAGCTCTTGCCGGGAGAGGAGCAGCGGGTTCGGCGTCACAGCCGCGACGAGACGAAAGGGCGGCCGAACGGAGAACGCGTGCGGGAGCGAACCGGGGGCGCATGCCCGGAGCGAAGTGGATCAGCCGTCCGAGTGAGCACCGAAGGGAGTGTTTATCGTCAGGCAGACGACTATGATCACCGCATGCCCTACGACCCGTCAGCCTTTCCGCCGTTCGCCGTCACCGTGGACCTGGTCGTGCTGACCGTGCGCCGCCATGCCCTGTGCGCGTTGGCGGTACGCAGAGGCGAGTCGCCGTTCCAGGGGCGCTGGGCGCTGCCGGGCGGCTTCGTGCGGGCCGACGAGGACCTTTCGCAGGCGGCGGCACGGGAACTCGCGGAGGAGACCGGGCTGCGGGCCCATGACCCCGACGCCCCCGCCCAGGAGGGCGGAGCCCACCTGGAGCAACTGGCGACCTACGGTGACCCCAAGCGCGACCCCCGGATGCGCGTGGTCAGTGTCGCCCACCTCGCTCTGGCCCCCGACCTCCCCGCGCCGCGCGCGGGCGGTGACGCAAGCAACGCGCGCTGGGCGCCGGTGGGGGAACTGCTCGCGCAGGGCGGCTACGGCCGGGACGGCGAGCCCGTCGCACCGCTCGCCTTCGACCACGCCCAGATTCTGTCCGACGGTGTGGAACGGGCCCGATCCAAGATCGAATACTCGTCCCTGGCCACCGCGTTCTGCCCGCCGGAGTTCACGGTCGGCGAGCTGCGCCGGGTCTACGAGGCGGTGTGGGGTGTGGCGCTCGACCCGCGCAACTTTCATCGCAAGGTGACGGGCACCCCCGGCTTCCTGGTCCCCACCGGCGGTACGACCACCCGCCAGGGCGGCCGCCCGGCCCAGCTCTTCCGGGCCGGCGGGGCCACTCTGCTCAACCCACCGATGCTGCGGCCCGAGGTGTGACCGCCGACAGCGCGAACTCGCTCAGGATTAAACCCTTCTATACCTGGAAAAACGGTCATTCCGCGCTATCTTCCCTAAGGTGATCCAGGCCTTCGGACTGACCAGCAACCCCCGCAAGGCGCACCCGCCCGCCGTCGACGATGTGACCTTCGAAGCGGGCGAGCGCCGCATCACCGCACTCCTGGGCGAGGCGGGCGCGGGCAAGACCACGGCGCTCAGACTGATGCTCGAACTCCAACAGGGTCGTGGGCTCACCTACTTCAGAGGCTGTCCCCTGCACCGCATCGCCCACCCCTCCCGTGAGGTCGGCGTGCTCCTCGGCGATGTCCCCGGCCATCCGTCCCGCTCCGTCCGCGGTCATCTGCGCATGCTGTGCGCTGCGACCGGGGTGCCGGCCCGGCGCGCCGACGAAGTCCTCGAAGCGGTCGGGCTCGTCAGCCTGCGCGAGGAGCGCCTGGGCACGCTGTCGCACGGCATGGACCGCCGACTCGGGCTGGCCTGCGCCCTTCTCCCCGACCCGCACGCCCTCGTCCTTGACGAACCCACGGACGGCCTCCCCGCCCGTGAGGCCCACTGGCTGCACCGCATGCTCCGGGAACACGCGGCACAGGGCGGCACGGTCCTGTTCACCACCGCCGACCCCAAGGAGGCCGCCCGCGCCGCCGACCGGGTCGTCACCCTGGAGGCCGGCAGGCTCGTCGCGGACCAGGAGGCCGGCGAGTTCGCCCGCACCCGGCTCCGCCCACGCGTCGCCGTCCGCAGCCCCCACGCCGCCCGGCTCGCCGCCGTCCTCAGCAAGGAAGCCCGCACCGACCACCGCTCGGTGGAGGTGGTCCGGGAAGACGGCAACCGACTCTCCGTGTACGGCAGTACGACCGCCGAAGTCGGCGAGACCGCCTTCCGGCACGGCATCCTGGTCCACCAACTCGCGGACGAGACAGGCGACATGGGTCCGGGCGCCGGGGCGGAACCGCTGACGGCCGAGGTGCCGGAGGCAGTACGGCGGGAGCCGGACCCCGGGGAGCCGGGCGCGGCGGACGAGGGACGGCCGACGCACGAGCGGCGGCGCGGCGAGGACGGAGGTGAGGGCGAGCAGACCACGGCGGCCGGTGCCCGGCCGGCGTATCCGCAGCGAGCCGTTGAAGAGACTCCTTGTGCCGGCAGGCAGGACGCGCCGCGCGCGGACCGGCGCACGGACGCGGACGCGCCGACGGTCACCCCGCAGCCGAGGGCGGAGCTGGGCCGCTCGCAGCCCGCGACCGTCCCGAGCTCCGTACGGCAGCCGCGCGCCGCCGGCCAGGAGCAGGGCCGAAGCCGGTCGGCGGCCGACGTGGAACCCTCCGGCGCGGCCCAACAGCAACCCTCCGGCACCGCTGCGGAGCTCACCGACAACCCGGCCGTCGCGCCACTGCCTGTGACCCCGGACGCCGAGCTCTCCGCCCGCACGCGGCACACCGACCAGTTGGCCCTTCCGGCGACTGCCAAGCCTCCGGCCGCTTCCGCACTGGCCAAGCCGTCGGCCTCCCTCGGCTCCGCCGAGCCCTCCGGTCATGCCGGGTCGACCAGGACAGCGCCCGCCGTCCCCGTCCCCGCTCAGCCGCCCGCCGCCACTTCCGCCCAGTCGCTGACCCGGGCGGCGTCCGTGGAAGCCGCGGTGCCCGTCGAAGCCCTGACGGCCCACTCGCCGTCTCACGCCGTCCCTGCCGTCCCTGCCGAAAGCACCGAGGCCCGGCCGTCGACCCGCGCGCTCCCCGTCGAAGAACCGGCCGCGCAGCCCCCGACGCGCGCCGTGTCCGCGGCAGCCGTCGGCGATGAGCCGGCGAGCCGCGCCGTAACCGCCGACGCCCCCGTAGACCGGCCGCCCGCTCACGCCGGCCCCGCCAAGGCCCCGGCCGTGCAGCCGTCCGCCGGGCACCCGCAGCCGGGGTCGCGGCCCCGCAAGGCTTCCCCGGTGGCCGGCGAGGTGTCGGCCTCGACCCCTGGCGGTACCGCGCACCGGGACGAAGCCGTCGGCGATCTGGATCCGCTGTCCCCGCTTCCGCCCCCCATCTGCGTCCGCCCCGCCCCCAGCCCCCTCCGCCCCCTGCGCTACGAACTCCGCCGGGCCGCCGGGATCGGTGCCGGCTTCCTCACCTGCGGTGCCGTGCTGCTGCTGTCCGCCCTCACCGCCGTGCTGCTGGCCCGGG
The DNA here is from genome assembly GCF_042721035.1 of Streptomyces sp. NPDC058464. Lineage (NCBI taxonomy): Bacteria > Bacillati > Actinomycetota > Actinomycetes > Kitasatosporales > Streptomycetaceae > Streptomyces > Streptomyces sp. NPDC058464. Next base: position 83,722 of record NZ_JBHXMA010000012.1, on the reverse strand, counting down.
TCGGGCACACCCCACAGGCCCGGCTGTTCGCGGCCTGGCCGCGGGAGCTGCCGCTGCCCCCGGCGGCGCTCGGCGCGGGACTGCTGGGGGCGCTGGCCTTCGGGGACGAGTTCCGCCACCCCGCGCTGGCGGCGGACCGCGGCACCGTGCCCCGCCGGCTGGGGCTGCTCACCGCGAAACTGCTGGTCTCCGGAGCGACCGCGGTCCTGCTCTCGTTCCTCACCCTGGGCTGCGACGCCGAAGTGCTCTACCTCGTCTACGGCCGGGAGCTCGCTCAGGTTCCCGCCGACTGGTTCCCGCTGACCGCGAGTTGGTTCGGGCTGGTCGTCGGCTGCGCCTGGGCCGGCGTACTGGCGGCGGGTGTCTTCCGGTCCACCACGGGCGGTCTCGCCGCGGTGCTCGCCGTACCCGTACTCGTCGTGCCGGTCGTACACAAGGCTGTGCAGGGTACGGGGGTACGGATGGCCGCCGGACTCCCTGATCGGATGCGGGAACTGTTCCTGCTGAAGTGGCCCTTCGGGGGAGAGCGCTATCTGGTCGGAGCGGCCCGGGTGCTGGCCCAACCCGTCGGTGGTGCGCTGGCGTTGTCGCTGGCCGCGCTGCTCTGCGCGTATCTGTTCAGCACCCTGCGGGCCAGGGTCCGATGACCGCGGACCGGGCGCTCCTGATCCCGCCGTGTGCACAACTCCCCGCAGAAAGCCCATTTCTTTCCGATAAGGCGTCAATTGCGACGGGGTGAGCGATCACCCTTTCGTGTGCTTTTCACCAAAGACCTCAAGGGAGTTGGAGGCAGCGCCGACAAAGGATCCGTGAGTACCCTTGCGCACACCATGATGACCGCCGCCCGCTCCGCAGACTCTGGTCTGGTCGGCCCGGGCGAACTCGACCGCTACCCGTATGCGGAGGTCCCCGCCGCCGATCGTGTGGGCACGCCCTCCTGGGAGGGCGCGGATCCGGAGCTGGGCCGTGTGGGCCGGCGCGCCGCGGGCAGCCGCGGCCGCGGACTGCACGGCCAACTCGTCCAGCAGCTGGGTCAGATGATCGTCTCCGGCGACCTGGGCGCGGACCGCCCCCTGGTTCCCGAGGAGATCGGCCAGCGTTTCGAGGTCTCCCGCACCGTCGTCCGTGAATCCCTCCGGGTGCTGGAGGCCAAGGGCCTGGTCAGCGCCCGCCCGAACGTCGGCACGCGCGTGCGTCCCGTCAGCGACTGGAACCTCCTCGACCCGGACATCATCGAGTGGCGGGCCTTCGGGCCGCAGCGGGACGACCAGCGCCGTGAGCTCAGCGAGCTGCGCTGGACGATCGAGCCGCTCGCCGCCCGCCTCGCGGCCGGGCACGGGCGTGAGGACGTCCAGCAGCGCCTGTGCGACATGGTCGAGATCATGAGTCACGCCATGGCGCAGGGTGATGCGCTGACCTTCTCGCGCGCCGACGCCGAGTTCCACTCGCTGCTCATCCAGATCGCGGGCAACCGCATGCTGGAGCACCTCTCCGGCATCGTGTCGGCGGCGCTCCAGGTGTCCGGTGGCCCGGTCACCGGCTGTGAGCGGCCGAACGAGACGTCCCTGGCCCAGCACGCGCGGATCGTCGACGCGCTCGGCACCGGCGACGGCACCGCGGCCGAGTCGGCGATGCGTCAGCTGCTGACCATCCACCCCGAGGTGGAGCGCGTGGTGCCCGCACCGCGCGAGCACTGACCCGCGTCGAGAGCGGTGTGCTCGGTCACTGTCGCGTGCTCGGGGCGCCGTCGGTCCGGGAGCCCGCGTCCGCCGTCGGCCGCCGCCGGACCCCGCCGGATCCCTTGAGGCTCCGGCGGCGCGACGGGGTCGACGGGGTGCGTGGCGACCGGTCGCGCGACAGGTTCCGCAGCGGTCGTACGATCGGCTCTGTAGCTGCCCCGTGGCAGGCTCCGCGGCGGTCCGAACGGCCCGGAGAGATCATCAACGGCAACCTCTGTCTACATCTGACCGTTTTTGAACGCTTACGGGGTGTGACTCGGGCCACGTAGATTGGGCGTAACGCTCTTGCGAACAACGCGATGACCTAAGAGGTGACAGCCGCGGAGGGAATACGGACGCCATTCATGGCGCTGTGAATCTTCCCGGCCCCCCGCCCGCGCCGTCGGCCCATCCCCAAGCCGGCGGTCGGCTCCAGTCCGTCCCGGACGGGGCCGGAAGCCGTTTTCCAACGTTCCGAGAGGTTGTTCGTGTCGGCCAGCACATCCCGTACGCTCCCGCCGGAGATCGCCGAGTCCGTCTCTGTCATGGCTCTCATTGAGCGGGGAAAGGCTGATGGGCAGATCGCCGGCGACGATGTGCGTCGGGCCTTCGAAGCTGACCAGATTCCGGCCACTCAGTGGAAGAACGTACTGCGCAGCCTCAACCAGATCCTTGAGGAAGAGGGTGTGACGCTGATGGTCAGTGCCGCGGAGCCCAAGCGCACCCGTAAGAGCGTCGCAGCGAAGAGTCCGGCCAAGCGCACCGCCACCAAGACGGTCGCGGCGAAGACGGTGACCACCAGGAAGGCCACCGCCACGGCCGCCCCCGCCGTGGCGTCCGCCGCCGTTGCCGACGACCCGGCCGAGGAGGTGGCGCCCGTGAAGAAGGCCGTTGCCAAGAAGGCCGCCCCCACCGCGAAGAAGGCGGCTGCGAAGAAGACCGCGACCGCCGCCGCCAAGAAGACGGTGGCCAAGAAGACCGCCGCCAAGAAGGACGACGCCGAGATTCTTGAGGACGAGGTTCTCGAGGAGGTCAAGGCGGGCGCCGAGGAGCCCGAGGGCACCGAGAGCGCGGGCTTCGTGCTGTCCGACGAGGACGAGGACGACGCGCCGGCGCAGCAGGTCGCCGCGGCCGGTGCCACCGCCGACCCGGTCAAGGACTACCTCAAGCAGATCGGCAAGGTCCCCCTGCTCAACGCCGAGCAGGAGGTCGAGCTCGCCAAGCGCATCGAGGCCGGTCTGTTCGCCGAGGACAAGCTGGCCAACGCCGACAAGCTGGCCCCGAAGCTCAAGCGTGAGCTGGAGATCATCGCCGAGGACGGCCGCCGCGCCAAGAACCACCTCCTGGAGGCCAACCTCCGTCTGGTGGTCTCCCTGGCCAAGCGCTACACCGGCCGCGGCATGCTCTTCCTGGACCTCATCCAGGAGGGCAACCTCGGTCTGATCCGAGCGGTCGAGAAGTTCGACTACACCAAGGGCTACAAGTTCTCCACGTACGCCACCTGGTGGATCCGCCAGGCGATCACCCGCGCGATGGCCGACCAGGCTCGCACCATCCGTATCCCGGTGCACATGGTCGAGGTCATCAACAAGCTCGCGCGCGTGCAGCGCCAGATGCTCCAGGACCTGGGCCGCGAGCCCACCCCGGAGGAGCTGGCCAAGGAACTCGACATGACCCCGGAGAAGGTCATCGAGGTCCAGAAGTACGGCCGCGAGCCCATCTCCCTGCACACCCCTCTGGGTGAGGACGGCGACAGCGAGTTCGGTGACCTCATCGAGGACTCCGAGGCCGTCGTCCCCGCCGACGCCGTCAGCTTCACGCTGCTCCAGGAGCAGCTGCACTCGGTGCTGGACACCCTGTCCGAGCGCGAGGCCGGCGTCGTGTCCATGCGGTTCGGTCTCACCGACGGTCAGCCGAAGACCCTCGACGAGATCGGCAAGGTCTACGGCGTCACGCGTGAGCGCATCCGCCAGATCGAGTCCAAGACCATGTCGAAGCTGCGCCACCCGTCGCGTTCCCAGGTGCTGCGCGACTACCTCGACTAGGTCGCGGTCGTACGGCGTCGAAGGCCCGGTCCCCTCGCAGGGGAGCCGGGCCTTCGTGCTGCGGGTCGCGGTGCGCTGGATGACTCTGGGTGTCCCGGTACCACCCAGAGTGAGGAGCGTGCATGCGCCGTTCTGTTGCCCCGGTCCTGATCCGGCCGCTGATCCTGGCGGCCGTCGCCACGGCCATACCGCTGGCCACCGCGCCTCCTGCCGCCGCCGGCAGCGTCGTGGTCGGCGGCTTCCCCGTCGACGTCTCACAGGCCCCTTGGACGGTCGCGCTGTCCAGTCGTGACCGGTTCGGGGGTACGCGGGCCGGTCAGTTCTGCGGCGGAGTGGCGATCGGCCGGACCACGGTGCTGACCGCGGCCCACTGCCTGGCCGACGAGGTCGTCGGCGGGTCGTCCGACCCGGTCCGCGACCTCAAGGTCATCGCGGGCCGCACGGATCTGCTCGCCGCGCAGGGCCAGGAGATCCCCGTCACCGTCGCCCGCGTCAATCCGGGCTACGACCCCGACGCCAACACCGGCGACTTCGCCGTCCTCACCCTGGCCGAGCCCCTGCCCCGCGCCGCGGTCATCGCGATGGCCCCCCAGGGGGACACCGCCTACCGCTCCGGCACCGGTGCCCTGGTCTCGGGGTGGGGTGACATCACGGGCGGCGGGGACTACTCACGCCGGCTGTACGCGGCACGGCTCCATGTGCTGCCCGACGAGACGTGCGAGCGCGCCTATCCCGGCGGCGCCGACGGCACCTACCGGGCGGACTCGATGGTGTGCGCGGGCGAGGCCCGGGGCGGACCGGATGCCTGCCAGGGCGACAGCGGAGGGCCGCTGGTCGCCGGCGGGAAGCTGATCGGGCTCGTGTCGTGGGGGAGCGGCTGTGGGCGCCCGGGGAATCCCGGCGTCTACACGCGCGTCTCGGAGGTCGTACGGGCGCTGGGCCCCGGCGGTGCCCTCAGCGGCTCACGCCGGCCCCACAGGGGCTCCTGACGGCCTCTGCGCGGCTACGACGAAGGGCGGCCGCTCCCCTGGAGGAGCGGCCGCCCTTCACCGGCCTGTGCCGGAGCTGGCTCGTCGTGGATGCGAGAGGTCAGCGCTCATCTTCCGAGGCGATGGCAGGAACGGAGGTCAGCCGCTCCGTCTCGTCCTGTATCTCAGCGGCGATCTTCTTGAGTTCCGGCTCGAACTTGCGACCGTGGTGGGCGCAGAAGAGCAGTTCTCCGCCGCTGAGCAGCACGACGCGCAGGTATGCCTGGGCGCCGCAGCGGTCGCAGCGATCGGCGGCCGTCAGGTGGCTCGCGGGGGTCAGAACAGTAGTCACGTCGCCTCTTCTCTAGCTCGACGAGCTGTCGTACCAGGGTCAACATCCAACCAGCCCGACAACGTTCCCGCTCGGGGCTTCTCCTCGAAAAAAATCTTTCGAGGTGGCCGTCTGCTGCCGGTTGGCGGCGAATGTGCCGTATTGCGTCGTCTTAGGTGCTTACGGGTTAGCGCGGTTCATCGGTCTCGTCCTCCCGGCTGGGTTGCCGGTTGTTTGTGAGGACGTGCCCGGAGCCTAAATGGTTCATGCCTCGAAGGGAACGTGATATGTACTTCACTCCATCGAGGGATCGAACACGTATACGACCTTGGACTAGTGTGAGTTCACGACGAGGGTGGCGTTACAACGGCTCTACCAGGCCTCGGTACCCTCTGAGCGGCGACCGAAGCCGGCCCCTTACCCAAAAGGGGCTCCATTGAAATTCAGCGAGGAGCGAACCGCGTGACCGCCGATACGTCCGTGCCGTCCACTGCGCTGCTGGCAGGAGCAGACCGGGACGGCTCCAACTACACCGCGCGGCACCTGCTCGTCCTTGAGGGCCTCGAAGCCGTGCGCAAGCGTCCCGGCATGTACATCGGCTCGACCGACAGCCGCGGCCTGATGCACTGCCTGTGGGAGATCATCGACAATGCCGTGGACGAGGCCCTCGGCGGCTACTGCGACCACATCGACGTCATCCTCCACGACGACGGCTCCGTCGAGGTCCGGGACAACGGCCGCGGCATCCCCGTGGACGTCGAGCCCAAGACCGGTCTGTCCGGCGTCGAGGTCGTCATGACCAAGCTGCACGCCGGCGGCAAGTTCGGCGGCGGCTCCTACGCCGCCTCCGGCGGTCTGCACGGCGTCGGTGCCTCCGTGGTCAACGCGCTCTCCGCGCGTCTCGACGTCGAGGTCGACCGCGGCGGCAGTGTGCACGCCATCAGCTTCCGCCGCGGTGTGCCGGGGGCCTTCACCGGCGTCGGCCCGGACGGAAAGTTCGAGGCCGGGAGCGGGCTGCGCAAGACCAAGAGGGTGCCCAAGACCCGCAGCGGCACGCGCGTGCGCTACTGGGCCGACCGGCAGATCTTCCTCAAGGACGCCAAGCTCTCCCTGGACACGCTCCACCAGCGTGCCCGCCAGACCGCGTTCCTGGTGCCGGGCCTGACCATCGTCGTCCGGGACGAGTACGGCCTCGGCGAGGGCGGCAGCAAGGGCGAGGAGTCGTTCCGCTTCGACGGCGGCATCAGTGAGTTCTGCGAGTACCTGGCCACCGACAAGCCGGTCTGCGACGTCCTCCGCTTCTCCGGGCAGGGCACCTTCAAGGAGACCGTCCCGGTCCTGGACGAGCACGGCCAGATGACCCCCACCGAGGTCACCCGCGAACTCGGCGTCGACGTGGCGCTGCGCTGGGGCACCGGCTACGACCAGAACGTCAGGTCGTTCGTCAACATCATCGCCACGCCCAAGGGCGGCACCCATGTGGCCGGCTTCGAGCAGGCCGTCCGCGAGACCCTCAACGAGGTACTGCGCGCCAAGAAGCTGCTGCGCGTCGCCGAGGACGACATCGTCAAGGACGACGCCCTGGAGGGCCTCACCGCCGTCGTCACCGTCCGGCTCGCCGAGCCGCAGTTCGAGGGCCAGACCAAGGAGGTCCTCGGCACCTCGGCGGCCCGCCGGATCGTGAACAACGTGATCACCAAGGAACTGAAGGCGTTCCTGACCTCCACCAAGCGCGATGCCGCCGCACAGGCGCGCGTGGTCATGGAGAAGGTGGTCGCCGCCGCGCGGACCCGCATCGCGGCCCGCCAGCACAAGGACGCGCAGCGTCGTAAGACGGCCCTGGAGTCCTCGTCCCTGCCCGCCAAGCTCGCCGACTGCCGCAGCGACGACGTCGAGCGCAGCGAGCTGTTCATCGTCGAGGGGGACTCCGCGCTCGGTACGGCGAAGCTCGCCCGGAACTCCGAGTTCCAGGCGCTGCTGCCGATCCGCGGCAAGATCCTCAACGTCCAGCGGTCCTCGGTGACGGACATGCTGAAGAACGCCGAGTGCGGGGCGATCATCCAGGTCATAGGAGCGGGCTCCGGCCGCACCTTCGACATCGACGCCGCCCGCTACGGCAAGATCATCATGATGACCGACGCCGACGTCGACGGCTCCCACATCCGCTGCCTGCTGCTGACGCTGTTCCAGCGCTACATGCGGCCCATGGTCGAGGCCGGCCGGGTCTTCGCCGCGGTGCCACCCCTGCACCGCATCGAGATCACCCAGCCCAAGAAGGGCCAGGACAAGTACGTGTACACGTACTCGGACCGCGAGCTGCGCGACAAGCTCATGGAGTTCCAGAGCAAGGGCATCCGGTACAAGGACTCCATCCAGCGCTACAAGGGGCTCGGCGAGATGGACGCCGACCAGCTGGCCGAGACGACGATGGACCCGCGCCACCGCACCCTGCGCCGCATCAACCTCTCCGACCTCGATGCGGCCGAACAGGTCTTCGACCTTCTGATGGGCAACGACGTGGCTCCCCGCAAGGAGTTCATCTCCAGCTCGGCGGCGACGCTGGACCGGTCGCGTATCGACGCGTAGCGGTTGCGTTGGGGTGGTGCAGGGTGGGCCGGGCGGCGGTGGGGGGCGCTGTCCGGCCGGATCCTCCGGCAAGGACGCCTGCCGATCGTCCGGCCGGGCGCCGATCGGTTGCCGGCGTGGGGCGGCCGGTGGGTGCCCTGTGGGGGTGCTTGCCGGTCGTTCCGCGAGATTTCCGTCCGGCGGTCCGTGCGAGGCCCGTCGGTCTGTGCGAGGCCCGTCGGTCCGTGTGCGCCCCGTCGGTCCGTGTGAGGCCGGTCGACTCGGCGAAGGTCCGTCCGCCGCCCATCCGGCCCCACGTGCGGTTCTCCACCCGGGGGTGGAGAGATCCCGCTTGCTGGAATCCACCCGTGATCCACCCTCGCTCCGATCTGCTGACCTGCGCATTTCCGTAGCGTCGAAGGCGTCGGCAGCTCCCGCTCCCGGCACCGCCCTTCCCGCTCACGGAGGCTCTGATGTCCGGGCTCGTCAACGCGTTGCTGATCGTGGCCGTCGTCGTCGTGGTGATCGTGCGCCAGTTCCGCGCCCGCCCGATCAGCACTGGCCGGCGCTGGTGGCTGCTTCCCGTGATCCTCGCGGTCGTCGCGCTGCGCGAACCCGGCATACTCGACGCCCATCACCGCACCGAATCCGCCCTGCTGCTCGCCACCGAGGTGCTGGTGGGACTGGGGATGGGCGCCGGCTGGGCCTGGACGACCCGGGTGTGGACGGAAGCCGACGGTGTCGTCTGGACCAAGAGCACCAAGGCCAGCGCGGCCGCCTGGTTCGCCGGCATAGCCGTGCGGGTCGGTCTCTACGCCCTCGGAGCCGTCGTCGGCGTCCACCAGGACAGCTCGGCCTTGATGATCGGCCTGGCGGTCACCCTGCTGGTCCGCTCCGGCATCCTCGTCTGGCGTGCCCAGTCGCTCCCCTCCGCCGCGTCCGCGAACGGCCCCACCCGGGCGTACGGTGACGACATGGCCCGGGTCACCAGGAAGGAAGGCGTGTGACGGAGAACGCCTGGACACGCTGGCCCTCGCGAGAAGCGCTGAGCCGTGCGGGGGTCTCCCGGCCCCGGCGCTCCCTCGCCTGGGGCGTGCGACTGCTCGTCCTCGCCCTGCTGCTGTGGAGCGCCTTCAACCAGTCGCACGTCCACGGCTGGGGCGTGGCTGCGGCCGTGGCGGGGGTGGTCGTGACCGCAGTGGTCTCCTGGGGATTCTTCCGGACCACCTACGCCCACCGGCTCGTGCCCTCCCTGGCGCTGATCATTGTCCTTCTGGCCATCGCGGTCGTGGCGGAGACCACCGGCTTCCGGGGCCCGGCCCTCGTGATCTGGTGCGGCTGCGGCATCTCCGCCCTGGAGCGGCTGCCGGTCGCGATCGCCCTGCCCGTCGCGTCGGTGGGCCTGGCCTCGTACTCCGCGTTCAACAACGACGTATGGCTGACCACCGCGGCCACCGTCGTCGGCATGGCTCTCGCCGGCTATGTCATGAGACTCGACGCCGAGGCCCGGGGCAGCGCCCAGCGGCTGCTCGCGCAGGAGCGCGCCGCGAGAGCGGCCGAGGCCGAGTCGGCGGCGCTGGCGGAGCGGGCCAGGATCGCACGGGAGATCCACGACGTGCTGGCCCACAGCCTCTCCGCCCAGATGGTGCACCTGGAGGCCGCGCGGCTGCTGATCGAGCGCGGAGCCGACCGGAAGCAGATCCTCGAACGGGTGGTGGCCGCCCGGGGAATGGCGCGCGACGGACTCGCCGAGACCCGTCAGGCCCTGTCCGCCCTGCGCGGGGAGCTCACCCCGCTGGAGGACTTCCTGACCGAACTCGTCGGCGCGACCGACGGTGCCGAGGTCACCGTCACCGGGGAACGCAGAACCCTGCCCGCGGAGGCGTCGCAGACCGTACGACGCGTCGCCCAGGAGGCGTTGACGAACGTCCGCAAGCATGCCCACGGCGCCAAGGTCCGTGTCCGGCTGGACTACAGCGAGCACGAAGTGACTCTGAACGTACGCGACTCGGGCGGTCGTCCCGGCGAACTCACCGGTGTCGGCGGCGGGTACGGTCTGCTGGGTATGCGGGAGCGGGCCGAGCTGCTGGGCGGATCGCTGGAAGCGGGACGTGATGACGAGGGGTTCGAGGTGAGGTTGAGGGTGCCCGTATGACGGAGGGGGAGAAGAAGCCCGCGCGGGTCGTGGTCGCAGACGACCAGACAGTGGTCAGGGAGGGCATCGTGATGCTCCTCGGGCTGCTGCCCGGTGTGGAGGTCGTCGGAGCTGCGGGCGACGGGGAGGAGGCGGTCCGGCTGGTCGCGGAACTCGCCCCGGACGTGGTGCTGATGGACCTGAGGATGCCGCGCTGTGACGGCGTGGAGGCGACCCGGCGGATCCGGTCGGAGCACCCCGGGACCCAGGTCGTGGTGCTGACCACGTTCGCGGACGACGAGTCGCTGTTCCCGGCGCTGAGAGCCGGCGCCCGTGGCTATCTGACCAAGGACGCGGGCGGCGACGAGATCGTGCGAGCCGTGGAGAGCGTGCTGTCGGGAGACGCGGGGCTGTCGCCGAGCATCCAGCGGAGGCTGCTGGAGCGGCTGTCGCAGCCCGAGCCGGTGCCGGTGGCCAGCGAGGCGCCGGACGGGCTGACCGCGCGGGAGACCGAGGTCCTGGTGCTGATCGCCGAGGGGTTCACCAACCAGGAGATCGCCCGGAAGCTGCACGTCTCCACCGCGACCGTGAAGACACACATCAACAACCTGTTCGCGAAGACGGGGCTCAAGGACCGGGCACAGGCTGTGCGTTACGCCTACGGGAAGGGATTGGTGCGGCCACCAGCGGATTGAGTCACCTGATGGGGTGAAGAGCCAGGGGAAGAAGAGTCAGGGATCTTCCCGATCTGTCCATCCTTGGGCATGCAGTCAAGCAACGGGCGTCACCGCGACGGCGGGGGCGGCTCCGAGAGTTCGGCCGGGCGGCCCGAGGACCAGGGCGAGTACGGCACGGCCTCCCCAGAAGTCAGGTACCAGGACCCCTGGTACGACGCACTGGCCTCCGGCTGGGGCGAGCTGGACGGCACCGGAGGGCCGGCCCCCGCCGTACCGGGGGCGCGAACGGCGCGGGAAGAGGCGGCTGTTCGCGCCCGTGACGTGTATCTGGAGGTGCAGCGCAGCGCGGCCTTCCAGGAGGTGCGCAGCCGCTACCGGAGGTTCGTGGTGCCGGGGGTCGCCGTCTTCCTCACCTGGTACGTGGGGTACGTGGTGACCGCCACGACGGCGCCCGGGCTGATGGCGCGGCCCGTCGCCGGAGCGGTGAACGTGGCGATGGTCGCGGGGCTCGGGCAGTTCCTCACCACGTTCCTGCTCACCTGGGCCTACGCTCGGCACGCGCGGTTGCGCAGGGATCGCGCCGCGCTGGAGCTGCGCTGGGACACCCAGGAGCTGACCCGGGGTGCCCGGGGCGTCCAGGGTGGTGCGTCATGACGGGCGATCATCAGACCCTGGCGCTGCTGCTGTTCAGCGTGTTCGTCGCCGTGACGCTGGGGATCACCACGTGGGTGAGCCGGAGGCGGCATGGTTCGGCGGAGGAGTTCTACGCCGGCGGGCGGCTCTTCTCGCCCATGGAGAATGGTTTTGCCATCGCGGGCGACTACATGTCGGCGGCCTCCTTCCTCGGAGTGACCGGGCTGATCGCGCTGTTCGGCTACGACGGGCTGCTGTATGTGGTCGGCTTCCTGGTGGCGTGGCTGGTCGTGCTGTTCCTGGTGGCCGAACTGGTGCGGAACTGCGGGCGGTTCACGCTGGCCGACGTGATCGCGGCGCGGATGAGCGAGCGGCCGGTGCGGATCGCGGTGGGTACGTCCTCGGTCACGGTGTCCGTTCTCTATTTGGTGGCGCAAATGGTGGGTGCGGGCAGTCTGGTCGCGCTGCTGCTCGGGCGGACCAGCGAGGCGGCGCAGGCGTGGACGGTCATCGGGGTCGGCGCGCTGATGGTGGTCTATGTGTCGTTGGGAGGGATGCGGGCCACCACCTGGATCCAGATCGTGAAGGCGGTCCTGCTGCTGAGCGGGACGGTGGCGCTGACCGTGCTGGTGCTGCTGCGGTTCCACGGTGACGTCGACCGGCTGCTGTTCACGGCAGCCGAGCGCAGTGGGCACGGGAAGGCGTTCCTGGCGCCGGGGCTCAAGTACGGCGGGAGCTGGAGCGCGCGGCTGGACTTCATCAGCCTGGGGCTGGCGCTGGTGCTGGGCACGGCGGGCCTGCCGCACATCCTGTCCCGCTTCTACACGGTGCCGACCGCGCGGGCGGCGCGGCGTTCGGTGGTCTGGTCGATCGGGCTGATCGGGAGCTTCTACCTGATGACGTTCGTGCTCGGCTTCGGGGCTGCGGCCGTGGTCGGGCCGGATGCGGTGCGTGCGTCGAACGCGTCGGGGAATACGGCGGTTCCGCTGCTGGCGCTCGACCTGGGCGGCGGCGCGGGCTCCACGGGTGGAACGGTTCTGTTCGCGATCGTCGCCGCCGTCGCCTTCGCGACGATCCTCGCCGTGGTCGCCGGGATCACCCTCGCCTCCTCGGCGTCCGTCGCTCACGACCTCTACGCCACCCTGCGCAGGCCGCACGCCAAGCACCGGAGCGAGGTCGCGGTGGCGCGCACGGCGGCGGTCGGTATCGGTGTCGTGGCGATCGCCCTCGGCCTGCTGGCCCGTGACATGAACGTCGCGTTCCTGGTCGGGCTCGCCTTCGCGGTGGCGGCCTCGGCGAACCTGCCGGTGCTGCTGTACTCGCTGTTCTGGCGGAACTTCACGACACGCGGCGCGGTGTGGGCCGTATACGGCGGGCTCGTGCCCGCGCTGGCGCTGGTCGTGCTGTCCCCGGTGGTGTCCGGGAGCCCGGGTGCCCTGTTCCCGGGGGTGGACTTCCAGTACTTCCCGTTGCAGAACCCGGGGATCGTCTCCGTCCCGCTCGGCTTCCTGGCCGGCTGGCTCGGCACGGTCACCTCTGACGAGGTCCCTGACGAGGCGAGGCACGCGGAGACGGAGGTGCGGTCGCTGACCGGGGCGGGGGCCGTTTAGAGAGCCCCGGGACGGCTACGGCGCCACCCAGGCGTAGCGGTGCTCCGGGCGGCCCGTGTCGCCGTACTTCAGGGAGAGGCGGAGGCGGCCGGCCTGCTCCAGATGGCGGAGGTAGCGCTGGGCGGTGGAGCGGCTGAGGCCGGTCTCGGCGGCGACCTCGTGGGCGGAGAGCGGATGGTCGGCCCGGTGCAGGACGCCGCAGATGAGGTCCGTCGTCGGCTCGGACTGGCCGCTGGGCAGGCCGGGTGCGGACGGTGCCGGTGAGGTGCGCAGGGCGCCGAAGATCCGGTCGACCTGCTCCTGGCCGGTCAGGCCCCGGCCGCCGACCCGGTCGACGGTACGGCGCAGGGCCGCGTAGGAGTCCAGGCGGGTGCGCAGGGCGGCGAAGGTGAACGGCTTGACCAGGTAGTGCAGGGCGCCCAGGCGCATTGCCCTCTGGACGGTGGTCACGTCGCTGGCCGCCGTGATCATGATGACGTCGGTGCCGAGGCCCTGCTCCCGCATGCGGTGGACGAGTTCGAGGCCGGTCTGGTCCGGCAGGTAGTGGTCCAGCAGGACCAGGTCGATGGTGCCGCGGTTCACGGCGGCCAGGGCCTGGGCGGCGCTGTGCGCGCGGGCGGCCACCCGGAAGCCGGGAACCTTCCCCACGTACTTGGCGTTTATCTCGGCGACGCGGAAGTCGTCGTCGACCACCAGGACGTCAATCATCAGGCCTCTCCTTCAAGGCCGGCGAGCGTTAAGCCCGTGTTTCGTCTGCGCAGTTGTAGCGCGAGCAAAAAGAGCACAACAGATGCTTGCGAGCAAAAGAACGGCTTGCGCCCAGAAGACTGCTGCCGTGGCCCGGGTCACACCTACCGTCCCGGCCCATGAGCGCAGACACCAGCCCCGCCATCGAGCTGCGGGGCGCGAGCAAGATCTTCAAGACCCCGTCGGGGGGTCTGCACACGGCTGTCCGCGACCTCGACCTCACCGTGGGGCGTGGTGAGTTCGTGGCCGTCGTAGGGCCGACGGGTTGCGGCAAGTCCACCACGCTGACGCTGGTCAGCGGGCTGGAGGAGCCCAGCGAGGGCGAGGTGCTGGTGGCCGGCGAGCCGGTCGCGGGCGTCGGCGACAAGGTCGGCTTCGTCTTCCAGCAGGACGCCACCTTCCCCTGGCGGACCGTGCTGTCCAACGTGATGGCGGGGCCCCGCTTCCGGGGTGTGCCCAAGGCGGAGGCCAGGGAGAAGGCCCGTGCCTGGCTGGCCCGGGTCGGACTCGCCGCCTTCGAGGACCGTTACCCGCATCAGCTCTCCGGCGGCCAGCGCAAGCGCGTGGCGCTCGCCGCGACCTTCGTCAACGACCCGGAGATCCTGCTCATGGACGAGCCGTTCTCCGCGCTCGACGTGCAGACCCGGGCCCTGATGTCGGACGAGCTCCTCGAACTGTGGGAGGGCACGGGCGCCTCGGTCGTCTTCGTCACCCACGACCTGGAGGAGTCCATCGCGCTGGCCGACAAGGTCGTCGTCATGACCGCCGGGCCCGCGACCGTGAAGCAGGTCTTCGAGATCGACCTGCCCCGCCCCCGCAAGGTCGAGTCGGTACGTCTGGAGCCGCGGTTCATCGAGATCTACCGCGAGATCTGGGAGTCCCTCGGCGAAGAGGTCCGCATCACCCGTGAGAGGGGTGCCGCCAATGTCGCCTGAGACGCTCAGCACACCGGTCGTCGACACGGTCAAGGCCGGCCCGGACCGGGCCCGGTCGCGGGCCCAGGCCGCCCGCAGACGCAAGGCGATCGTGTTCGCCGTGCGCGTGCTGCTCCTGGTGGCCGTCCTGGGCCTCTGGGAGGTCCTGGCCCGGGCCGAGGTCATCGACCCGTTCAACTTCTCGATGCCGTCGAAGATCTGGGACCAGATCTGGACCTGGGTGACCCACGGCACCGCACTCGGCCCCCTGGGCGAGCAGATCTGGTACACGCTCTACGAGGCGCTGCTCGGCTGGGTCATCGGTGTCATCGCCGGTGTGGTCTTCGGCATCGCCCTCGGGCGGATCGCCTTCCTCGCCGACGTCCTCGGCCCCTACATCAAGGTGCTCAACTCGATCCCCAGGATCGTGCTCGCCCCGATCTTCGTGATCTGGTTCGGGCTCGGTGCCTCCTCCAAGGTCGCCTCGGCCGTCGTGCTGGTGTTCTTCCCGGTGTTCTTCAACGCCTTCCAGGGTGCCCGTGAGGTCGACCGCAACCTCGTGGCCAATGCCCGGATCCTCGGCGCGAGCGACCGGAGGGTGACCCTCCAGGTCGTCATCCCGTCCGCCACCTCGTGGATCTTCACCAGCCTCCACGTCAGCTTCGGCTTCGCCCTCATCGGCGCCATCGTCGGCGAGTACATCGGCGCCACCAAGGGCATCGGCCTGCTCGTCGCGCAGTCGCAGGGCACCTTCAACGCGGCCGGTGTGTACGCCGCGATGGTCATCCTGGCCGTCGTCGCCCTCGCCGCCGAAGGGCTGCTCACCTTCGCCGAGCGCCGCATCTTCCGGTGGAAGCCGTCGGACTCGGACAGCTGACCCCTCTTCTCCCGCTCCTCCCCGCACCGCCTTCTCACAAGGACGTGAACCGCATGCGCAAGTCCGCCAGATACAGCACCCTGGCCGCCGCCGGCCTGCTCGCCGTCTCCTCCCTCACCGCCTGCGCCAACGACGCGGCGAGCACGGCCTCCACCGGCGACGGCAAGGGCACGAAGGTCAAGATCATGGTCGGTGGCCTGGACAAGGTCATCTACCTGCCCGCGATGCTCACCCAGCGGCTCGGCTACTTCGACGCCGAGGGTCTCGACGTGGAACTGCTGACCGAGCCGGCCGGCGTGCAGGCCGAGACCGCGCTCGTCGCCGGGCAGGTCCAGGGGACGGTCGGCTTCTACGACCACACGCTGGACCTGCAGACCAAGGGCAAGGCCGTGGAGTCCGTCGTGCAGTTCTCGCGGGCGCCCGGCGAGGTGGAGATCGTCTCCACCAAGGCGGCCGGTGACATCACCTCGCCCAAGGACTTCAAGGGCAAGAAGCTCGGCATCACCAGCCTCGGCTCGTCGACCGACTTCCTCACCAAGTACCTCGCCGTCAAGAACGGGGTCAAGGTCAGCGACTTCTCGCCGGTCGCCGTCGGCGCGGGCGCGACCTTCATCTCGGCGCTCCAGCAGGGCTCCATCGACGGCGGTATGACCACCGACCCGACCGTCGCGACGATCCTGGACAAGAAGGCGGGCAAGGTCCTGCTGGACATGCGGACACCGGAGGGGTCCCAGAAGGCGCTCGGCGGCCCGTACCCGTCGTCGAGCCTGTACATGCAGACGGACTGGGTCAACGGTCACAAGGACACCGTCCAGAAGCTGGTCAATGCATTCGTCAAGACGCTCAAGTGGATGTCCACGCACAGCGCCGCCGAGATCGCGGCCAAGATGCCCGCCGACTACTCCCAGGGCGACAAGGCTCTCTACACGCAGTCCATCGAGAGCACGCTGCCGATGTTCACCGACGACGGCGTGATGCCCGAGAACGGCCCGGAGACCGTGGAGAAGGTGCTCAAGGCGTTCAACCCGAACATCCAGAAGGCCGATGTGGACCTCAGCAAGACGTTCACCACGGAGTTCGTCGAGGCGGCCAAGTAGGAGCCGAGCAGCACGTCTCAGCCGCGGGTCGCCCACACGTAACGGTGTTCGGGGCGGCCCGCGTCGCCGTACTTGAGGGTCAGCCGGGCCCGTCCGGTGCGTTCCAGGAGCTTCAGATAGCGCTGGGCGGTCTGGCGGCTCACCCCCGTGCGCTCGGCGATCTCCTGGGCCGACAGCGGGCCCTCGGCGTTCATCAGGGACTGGCGCACCAGCTCCGCGGTGGTGGGGGAGTGCCCTTTGGGCAGCCCCGGCTCGGACGGCGCGGACAGCGCGCCGAAGATGCGGTCCACCTCGGCCTGTTCGGCCTCGCCGCCGCCGTCCAGGGTGCGCCGCAGCTGCGCGTACGCCTCCAGCTTGGCGCGCAGCCCCGCGAACGCGAACGGCTTGACCAGGTACTGCAGGGCGCCCTGGCGCATCGCCGCCTGGACGGTCGACACGTCCCGGGCCGCCGTCACCATGATCACGTCGGTCTGGTGGCCGCGCCGGCGCATCTCCTGGACCACCGCGAGGCCCGTGTCGTCGGGCAGATAGTGGTCCATGAGGACGAGGTCGAGGCGGGGCAGGGTCTCCAGCCGGTGCAGGGCCTCGGCCGCGTTGTGGGCCTCGCCCGCCACATGGAAGCCGGGCACCTTCTCGACGTAGGCGGCGTTGACCCGGGCGACCCGGGTGTCGTCGTCCACGACCAGGACCTCGATCATCGCGCCTCCTCCTCGGCCGGGGCGAGCGCCGGCTCCCGTTCCAGTTCCGGCGCGGTCAGCGCCTCGGGGAGTACGACCGTGAACTGGGCGCCCCCGCCCTCCGGTTCGCCCACGGTCGCGCTGCCGCCCTGCCGTTCGGCGAGCCGGCGCACCAGGGAGAGCCCGATGCCGCGCTTGCCGTGCGTCGGCGGCTTCTTGGTGGACCAGCCGTCGGTGAAGACCAGCTCCCGCTGTGCCGCCGGGATCCCGGGCCCCGTGTCCCGTACCCGGAGGACGATCGCGCGGCCATCCGCGCACAACTCGACCTCCACGCGCGCGTGCGGCGTACCGGCGACCGCGTCGAGCGCGTTGTCCACCAGGTTGCCCACGACCGTGACCAGGCCCCTGGGATCGATCAGCCGGTCCGGGAGCCAGGTGCGGTCGGACACCCACAGGGCGACCCCGCGCTCGGCCGCGACGGTGGCCTTGCCGACCAGCAGGGCGGCCAGCAGCGGGTCCTGGATCTTCTCCGTGACCTGCTCGGCGGTGACCCGGTGGTCGCCGACCACCTCGCCGACGAACTCCACGGCGTCGTCGTACATCTCCAGTTCCAGCAGCCCGAGCAGGGTGTGCATGCGGTTGGCGTGCTCGTGGTCCTGGGCGCGCAGGGCGTCGATCAGCCCGCGCGTGGAGTCGAGTTCACGGCCGAGCTGCTCCAGCTCGGTGCGGTCGCGCAGGGTGGCGACGGCGCCGCCGTCGTCGGTGGGCATGCGGTTGGCGACCAGGACCCGCTGGCCGCGTACGGTGAGCAGATCGGTGCCGGTCACCCGGCCGGCCAGCACATCGGTCGTACGACCTTCGCCGAGCGCCTCGTCGGGGGACCGGCCGACGGCCTCGTCACCGATGCCGAGGAGCCGTCTCGCCTCGTCGTTCAGGAGGCGGATGCGGCCGGCGCGGTCGAGGGCGACGACGCCCTCCCGGATGCCGTGCAGCATCGCCTCGCGTTCCGCGAGCAGCGCCGAGATGTCGGAGAAGGCCAGGTCGCGGGTCTGCCGCTGGACCCGCCGGGAGATCAGCCAGGCGGCCAGCGCGCCGGCCGCGAGGGCACCGCCGGCGTAGGCGAACAGCCCGGGGATGGTGCTGAGCAGCCGCGCCCGCACGCTGTCGTAGGCGATGCCGACCGAGACCGCCCCGATGATCCGGTGCTGCGCGTCGTACAGCGGCACCTTGCCGCGTGCGGAGCGGCCCAGGGTGCCGTTGTCGATCTGCATGACCTCCTTGCCGTCCAGTGCCTCCGTGGGGTCGGTCGACACATGCCGGCCGATCTCCGAGGGCGTGGTGTGCGACCAGCGGAACCCGCCCCGGTCCATCACCACGATGTACTCGGCGTGGGTGGCCTTCCGGATCCGCTCCGCCTCCTTCTGCACCGGCCCGTTCACGGTCGGTGCGGTGGTCAGCACGCCCTCGGCGATCTGCGGGTCCTGCGCCGTGGTCTGGGCGATCGCCAGCGCCCTGCGCATCGCCTCCTGGTCCAGCTGCTTGCTCAGGGGGGCCAGGAAGAGCCCGGTCGCGAGCACGGCGACGCCCGCGGCGATCGCCAGTTGCATCAGCAGGATCTGTGAGAACACCTTCCGGGGCAGCCGGGGACGCAGACGGCGCACAGGGGGTGTGGGGCTCATACCCACGACGGTACGTGCGCGGGTACGCCGTGCTTAAGGGGGTGTGGCGTGGATCTCTTGACCAGTCCGGTGGATCTCTTGACCAGTTCTTGGGAGAGTCCGGGTCAGCTCGCCAGCGTCGTCGTCGTCCGCAGCTCCCGCACCGACACCACGTCCATCCGCGCCGGCGACCCCAGCACCGACACCCCGCAGCTCTCCGGGCGCGGCGGCAGCGAGGCGCCCTGGGCCACGCACATCCGCCAGCGGCGGCCGTCGGCATGGGCGACCGTGACCTCCCAGCGCGGGGCCGCGCCCTCGGTCCGTACGACGCTCAGCACGCCCGCCGCGTACTCGCCCGCCGCCTCGCGCACGGCCAGTTCCGCCGCCTGGCCGGGCCGTTCCCAGGCGGAGCAGCCGCGGCACCCCTCCAGCACCACGCGGTCCTCCTGGATGCCGTGCAGGACCTCCTTGACGGCATGGGCCTCGGCGCGGCCGTACGCGTAGCCGTAAGGCAGGACGAGCAGCGTCGGCGAGAAGCGATGACCACCCAGATGGGTGACCTCCCAGGTGCCCGCCACGCCGGACGCGGCCAGCTCGGCGGCGAGCGGGCGGCCCAGCAGGGCGCAGCAGCGGTCGCGCCTGCCGTTGGTGCAGACGAGCGCGAGCGGGCTGCCCCGGTGCGGCCGGCCGCCGAGCGCCGCGTCGAACGAACGGTGGTCGCCCGCGCCGAGCGCGGCGAAGTCGAGGCCGAGCAGCCGGCTCGGGTCGCGGGTGGTGGCGCTGTGCAGCCAGACGTTCCCGGGCACCGAGTGGGCGACGTACACCTGGCGTACGGCGGAGGTGCCGGGGTCGGCGTGGCGGCCGGGGCGGCGGATGAGCGCGATCCGCACGCCCGTCCCCTTGGCGGCGGCCTCCAGGGCGCGGCCCAGCGCGGGGTCCAGATGGCTCGAAGTCAGCGCCTTGGGACCCCACGGGCCGGGTTGTTCCAGCAGCAGCCACGTCGTCGCGGTGGCGGCGGTGCCCGAAACGGGCTCGTCGAGCATCCGGGAGACGGTTGCGCACCTACTCACAGAGGTGAGCCTAACCTGACTTTGCCCGGGGTGACTTCCGGCCTCCTCCGTTCGCGCCTTCGAGGGGGCTGCCGATGGGGTTGCCGATGGGGTTGCCGATGGGGCGTTACGGCAGTGGCTGTGGCGGTTTCGGGCCCACGTAGTGGCCGCTGGGACGCATGCGCAGCGGGCGTTCGCCGTACTCCTCCAGCGCGTGGGCGATCCAGCCCGCCGTCCGAGCGACGGCGAAGATCGTCTCGCCCGCGGTGGCGGGCATGCCGCAGGAGACCGTGAACACGGCCAGCGCCAGGTCGACGTTGGCGTGCAGCGGGGCGTGCCGGGCGGTCGTGGCGACGACGTCCCGGGCCGCGAGCAGGGCGGGCTCCGCGCGCGGGACCTCCTCGAGGAGCGCGAACAGCGCACGCGC
Organism: Streptomyces sp. NPDC058464; assembly: GCF_042721035.1. NCBI lineage: Bacteria > Bacillati > Actinomycetota > Actinomycetes > Kitasatosporales > Streptomycetaceae > Streptomyces > Streptomyces sp. NPDC058464. The sequence goes on along the minus strand of NZ_JBHXMA010000012.1, from coordinate 63,595 downwards.
GCGTGGGTCCTCGCCCTGGTAGAGGCGGTGGCCCAGGCCGGGGATACGGCGGCCCGCGCGGAGCTCGTCCGCGATCACCGTGACGGCGCTGCCCTGGTCGAGGACGTCGACCAGCATCCGGTGGGCGAGCCCGCTGGAGGCGCCGTGCAGGGGCCCTTCGAGCACGCCGAGCCCGGCCGACACGGCCGCGTAGGCGTGCGCACGAGCGGAGGCCGCGACCCGGACCGCGAGGGTGGAGGCGGCCAGGTCGTGGTCGACGAGCAGCGCGAGCGCGGTGTCCAGGACCCGGAGCGCGGCGTCGCTGGGGTCGATGCCGGTCAGCCGGCGCCACAGGCGGTGGGCGAGCGGGCCGTCGTCGTGCCCCCGCCGGCGCTGCACCGGGAGCGCGGCGACGAGCGTGGGGATCAGCACGCGCGCGGTGCCGAGGACGGACTCCTCGGACAGGTCGAAGCGGAGCGGGTCCTCGGCGGCCGCGGCGATGGTGGCGACGCGCAGCCGGTCGGTGGGCGAGGTGTGCTCGGGCAGCGCGTCGACGGTCCGGCGGGCGACCGCGACCGTGGTCTCCGGAGCGGTGAAGGTCACGCCCCGGGTCATGCGGCCGGTCCACAGCCACTCGGCCACTTCCTCGTAGGAGTGGTGCGCGGCGAGTTCCGTGGCGTCGACCCCCCGGAAGAAGTACCGGTCCTGGTCGATCAGCGTGATCCGGGTGCGCACCGACAGATCACCGCCGGAGCCCGGACTCCCGGCGGCCTCCCGCCTGTTGCGCCGGGCCAGCGTCTCCACCTCCCGGGCGTCGAAGGTGCTGGCGCGGCCCCCGGGCTCGCGTCTGCTGCTGAGCTGGCCGCGGCTCACATAGGCGTACACGGTCTCGGGCTTCACGCCGAGCAGTTCGGCGGTCTCCCTGGTGCTCAGCCGCCGCGCGGGACTGCCGGGAGCGGGGTGTTGATCGCGCATGGGCGTCACCGTAGCCGCTTCGGCATGGATTGACTCGATCAATGTTGACAGAGGTTGTGTTGAGCGGCGGGGACTGGCTCATGGGAAGACGGGAAGTGGCTCATGTGAAGACGATGGTGTGGTTGCCGTGCCGGACGACCCGGTCCTCGGCGTGCCAGAGCACCGCGCGGGAGAGCACGGCCCGTTCGACGTCGGCGCCCCGGCGGCGGAGGTCGGCGGCGGTGTCGGCGTGGGTGACGCGGACGACGTCCTGCTCGATGATCGGGCCTTCGTCGAGGTCCTCGGTGACGTAGTGCGCGGTCGCGCCGATCAGCTTCACGCCGCGTTCCTTGGCCTTGGCGTACGGGCCGGCGCCGATGAAGGCGGGCAGGAAGGAGTGGTGGATGTTGATGATCGGCACCCCGACCCGCTCGATGAAGTCGCCGGAGAGGATCTGCATGTAGCGGGCGAGGACGACGAAGTCGACGTTGTCCTCGATCAGCCGCAGGTGCTCGGCCTCGGCCGCGGACTTGTCCGGCCCCGTCGAGGGGACGTGGAAGAAGGGGACGCCGAAGCCGCGTACCTCATCGGCCGTGTCGGGGTGGTTCGAGATCACCATGGCCACGCTGACCGGGAGTTCGCCCCGCCGGTGCCGCCACAGCAGGTCGAGCAGGCAGTGGTCGGACCTGGAGGCGAAGACGGCCACCCGTTTCGGCACCGACAGGTCCCGCAGGGTGAAGTCGAGGTCGAAGTCCTTGGCCAGCCGTTCCGCCAGTTCCGCACGGATGCCCGGCAGGGCGGCCCGCAGACCGTCGAGGGAGAAGATCGTGCGCTGGAAGAAGGCCCCGGTGGCCGGGTCGGAGTACTGGTCGAGCGAGACGATGTTGGCGCCGTGGCTGCTGAGCAGGGAGCCGACGGCGGCGACGATGCCGACGCGGTCCGTGCCGCGCACGATCAGCGAGGCCTGATGCGCGGGTGCGGAGCCGCGCGCCCCGAGTGCCGGAGCCTGCTGGGTGACGGTCACTTCGGGTCCTCCCCGGTGCGGAAGCCGGCGATCCACGCGGAGGTCGCGCCCAGCCCGCCGAAGGTGTAGAAGTGCAGCTTCACCTCGCCGTGCGCGGTGGGGTCGTACCGCTCGGCCAGGGCGCGGATGAAACGGTCCGGTCCGGCCGTGCCCATGAGGTTGCTCAGGGACAGCCCGTACTTGCGGGCGATGGACGCGCCGGTCCCGACCCCGAACCGGGTGGCGTACGACAGCAGCCTGCGGACCCCGGCGGGACCGGGCACGCCGACGCGGACCGGCAGGTCGACGCCCCGCTCGCGCAGCCGCTCGATCCAGTCGAGCACCGCGTCCGGGTCGAAGCCGAACTGGGTGATGACGTCGCCGGTCAGCCCCTCCTCCGCGAGGGCCGCCGCCTTCTGTTCGAGGGCCGTCCACAGTGCCGTCTCCGGGATCTGCGGATGCCCTTCCGGGTAGCCGCTGATCCCGGCCTGCCGTACGCCGTACTTCCCGAGCAGTCCGGAACGGATGACGGAGAGGGAGTCGCGGTAGGGGCCGTGGGGGTGGGCCGGGTCGCCGCCGACGACGAAGACGTTCTGCCCGGTGCCGTCGGCCTGCAGGGCGGCCAGGAACTCCGCCAGGTCCTGCCGCGAGCCCAGCCGGCGTGCCGAGACATGGGGGACCGGGACGAATCCGAGGCGCCGCGCGGACCGGGCTGCCGCCCGCCGCATCGGCAGGTCCTCGTTGCCGAGGTACGTCACGTTCACGCGGGTGCCCTCTGGGATGGACTCTCCGGCGGCCTCCAGTTTCGGGGTGTCCTTGCCCGTCATCTCCAGGGAGAAGTCCCGTAGCAGCAGCGCCGCTCCGGTGAGCGCGGGTGTGGAAACAGGGGTCATCATGCTCCTTGCTCGGATCGGCGCGGGGAAGGTGGCCTGGGCGGAACCGGCGGGACTACCGGTCGCGGTAGGCGGCGCGCGCGAACTGCACGTACGGAGCGGGGGCCACGGTCGCGCGGATCTCCACCTGGCGGTGCGCCTCGACGCCCGGCTTGGCCGAGTTGGGGCTCTCGCCCCACACCACGGTCACCTCGGTGCCCGGCTCGCTGTGGGCGAGATCGACGGTGGCCAGCGACACCATGGCCCTCTCGTTGGCTATGTAGCCGACATCCATGGAGATGCCGACCAGCTCCCCGCCGGCGAGCACCTTGTCGCTCTGGTGCAGGGCGTAACGGGCCTTGGGAAACTCGATGAACTTGGCGGGCAGTTCGCCCGGCCGGTACAGCGAGCCGATGGCGGCGGCCACGTCATCGGCGTTCCACACCAGGGTGACCTTGGTGCGGCGCGGCTTCTTCGCGATCTCCTCCAGGGCCGCGCGGCCGACGAAGTCGTGGTCGAACGCGACGATGCCGCCGTAGCCGATGTCGTACGGCGTCACGTAGTAGTCGGCGATGTCCTCGGAGTCCATCGAGCCGCCCAGCGAGCCCATCGCGGTGGTGGGGAGCCACTCGCGGTAGCCCTTGAGGCTGTCGCCGGAGAAGACGGCCGGGAACGGCGCGGGCACCCAGGCCGACTCCAGGTTGGCGGTGGAGTACGCCTTGGCACCGGCCCGGACCAGGCCGAACTCCGGGCCGGCGGCGAGGAGGGCCGCCAGTACCGCCTCACCCTCCGCCCAGGGGCCGAAGAGCTCGAACCCGGGCTGCCCGGCCATGCCGTGCCGCAGGGCGCGCACCTGGCGGCCCGCGATGGTGAACGTGGTCATGTGGAAGAACTTCACAGCCGGTAGGGGGGCTCCGGTGGCCTTCTCCAGCAGGGCGACCGCGTTCGGGCCCTGCACCTCGTACCGGTACACCTTGGGCGGCCGCCCGGGCTCCCGGTCGTAGGAGTTGTCGTCGCGCTCGGTCGTCGCGTCGTACTCGCCCGTCTCCAGGTGGTACTGCACCCAGTCGAGGACCATCGGGTGCCCGACCAGGTCGAACCGGTTCTCCTCCAGGTGGAACAGGACGGCGTCGCCGATGAGGTGGCCGTCGTGGTTGACGGCGACGTACTGCTTCGCACGGCCCGGACCGAACCTCGCGAAGCTGTTCACGCCGAGGTCCGACAGCAGCCGTAGCGCGTCGGGGCCCTCGATGTACAGGTCCGTCATGTGGTGCGACTGGTCAAGCAGCGCGACCGACTCCCGCCAGGCCCGCTGCTCGGTACGCCAGTTGGTGAACTCCGCCGCGACCGGAAAGGTGTGCGGGCGGATCGGGGAGTTGCGCAGCAGTGCCAACGCTCCGCCCGCCCGCCGGATGCCCTGCTCGACGCTCTCGTGGCTCATGTCCCGCCTTCCGTGATCGACCGGTGTGCGCGGTGCGGTGTCCTGCCGGGGCCACGGAGGAGGGGCCACCGCGTTCGGCTCGACGCGACCGGGTGTCTGATGTGCAGAATGCTGATCTGCTGTACAGAACCGTAAGGCGACGTGGGGGGACTGCGCAATATGCGGGCGGCGAAATTGTCAACAATCGACGGCCGGTGCTGCCGCTGACAGGAACGCGGGCGAGGTCCGGAGGCCGGCGGCAGCCTCGTTCTCGGGCGCGGCGGCGATGCGCGCCGGCTCAGGAGGCGTCAGAAGCGGCCTGGGTGGAGCAGGAGGCGTCAAGCGGCCTCGGTGGAGCAGGACGCGTCAGAAGGGGCCAGGGACAGGAGGTGTCAGAAGCGGTACGCGCTCATCTCTTTCGTCAGTTCGGCGGCCGCGGCCTTCAGTTGGGTCCCGATCCGTGACTCCCACTCGGCGTCGACCGAGAACTCCGGGCAGACCAGGCCGATACCGGCGAACATGCCCGGTTCCGGCAGGCTGACGGCCACGCCGACGGACAGCACGCCGGGCTCGCTCTCGCCGCGGTTGACGGCGTATCCGGCCGCCCGCGCGGTACGCATCTCCGTCAGCAGACCCGCCACGGTGGAGACGGACCGGTCGGTGACGGCCTGCGGCGGCGCGTCCCGGTACAACTGGCGCAGCTGGTCGTCGGTGAGGGTCGCCAGGAGTGCCTTGCCGACGCCGGTGACGTGGGCGGGCAGCGAGTCCCCGGTGCGCAGGGCCGCCCTGATCGTGCGGCGGCTCTCGACGCCGTCGACGTAGAGGACGTCCCGGCCCCGGGGGAGGGCGAGGTGGGCGGTCATCTCGGTGGCCGCGGCGAGTTCGGTGAGCACCGGCCTGGCCAGGGCCCGGACGTCGAGGGCGCGTACGGCGGCCAGACCGATGTCGATCAGCGCGGCGCCGGGCCGGAAGGAACGCGACGCCGAGTCCTGTCGTACGAAGTCGTAGTAGGACAGCATCGCCATCAGGCGATGTGCGCTGGAGCGGGCGACACCCAGTTCGGCGGCGACGTCGGCGAGGGTCAGGCGGTCGCGCTCACGCAGCAGCAGGAGGATGCGCAGCGTGTTCTCCACCGAGGCGATGGGGTAGGCCGGTGCCGCGCGGTCGCTCAACGGCGGCATCTCGCCGAGCCGGTCGGGTGACGGTTCCATGCGGTCAGCTTCGCACGCGGGGACATGCCGGTGGAGCCCTCCCGCCCCGGCCGTCGGCGACGACAGGTCGCCGGGACCATAAGCTCACTGCATGACCGACCACACCCGTACCCTCTCCCTGGTCCTGAGTCTGATCAGGAGCGGAACGGCCGTGACCAGGCCCGACCTCGGCCGGCAGACCGGGCTGGGCCGGACGATCATCACGCAGCGGGTGGACCACGCGATCCGGGTCGGCCTGGTGGCCGAGGGCGAGCCGGCCCCGTCCACCGGCGGACGGCCCTCCCGCATCCTGCGGATCGCCTCCGGCCGGGGTGTCGTCCTCGGTGCGGTGTTCGGCGCCACCCATCTGAACGCCGCGGTGACCGACCTCGACGGGACCGTGCTCGCCGAGCGGCGGGTGCCGTGGGACATCGAGTCGGGCCCCGAGGCGTCCCTGGTCACGCTGGTCGACGTGGCGGGGCAGCTGCTGAGCCCGGAGCTGCGGGAGCGCCTGTGGGGGGTGTGCGTGGGCGTACCCGGGCCGGTCGACTTCGCGCGCGGGATGCCCGTACAGCCGCCGATCATGGCCGGCTGGCACGGCTTCCCGCTCCGGGACCGGCTCGAAGCCCACTACGACGTGCCGGCCTGGGTCGACAACGACGCCAACCTGATGGCGCTGGGAGCCTGGAGCCGGACCCGGGCGGCCGCGGGCGACAACATCCTGCTCGTCAAGGCGAGCACCGGGATCGGCCTCGGCCTGATGTCCAGGGGACGGCTGCACCGGGGGGCGCGCGGCGCGGCCGGCGACCTCGGGCACACCATCGTCGCGGAGGAGTCCCGTCACCGGTGCCGGTGCGGCAAGTTCGGATGCCTGGAGGCGTTCGCCGGTGGCTGGGCCCTCACCCGGGATGCACGCGCCGCGGCTCTCGAGGGGCGGAGCGCCTTCCTGGCCGAGCGGCTGGAGGGCACGGACGCGCCGCTGGCCGTCACCGACGTGCTCGACGGCTGCCGGGCCGGCGACCGGGTCAGCACGGAACTCGTCACCAGGGCGGGCGAGCTGGTCGGCGGGCAGCTGGCGACGCTCGTCAGTGTCTTCAACCCGTCGACGGTCTACCTCGCCGGTGTGCTGGCCCAGGCGGGCGACGTGTTCCGGGACCCCGTCGCGGAGGTCGTGGCCAGACGATCGCTGCCGCTGGCCACCGACGAACTCGTCATCGCCCGGGTCGACCTCGACCGCGCCGAGGGCGTCGTAGGAGCGGCGGCCCTGGTCGTCGACGAGCTGTTGCACCCCGAGCTGCTCGACCAGTGGCTCCGGCACGGCAGCCCCCGCGGGATCCGCGCACGCACCGGCGACTTCACCGAGCCGCTCCCGCTCGACGTGCCGCTGGCGGGGGCACGGTAGCGGCTCAGGAGCCCTTCTCCGCCGGCCCCCGCCCCGCCGCCGGCACGTCGACCAGCCCCTGCCCCGCCGCCGGCACGTCGACCAGTCCATTTCCCGCCGTCGGCACGTCGACCCAGCCGCCGCCGCGGGCCGAGTCGACGACCGCCCGGGCGATCTCGGCCGCGCGCAGCCCGTCGGCGAAGGACGGCATCCCGGTGACCTGTTCGCCGCGGACCGCCGCGTAGGCGTCGGCGACGAAGTCGGCGAAGGCCTCGTAGTAGCCCTGCGGATGCCCGGACGGCAGGCGGGCCGCCCGTCCGGTGGGGGCCCCGGCCCGGTTCGGATCGCGCAGCAGCACCTCGTTGGCGTCGCGGCCGCCGATCCAGAGCGACTCGGGGGTCTCCTGGCGGAACGCGTAGCTGGCGTCCGGCCCGTCGAAGGAGAACGACAGCGCGTTCTTGTACCCGGCGGAGACCTGGCTGACCACCACCGATCCGATCGCACCGGCGTCGGTCTCGAGGAGTACGACCGCGCCGTCCTCGGTCTCGACGGGGCGCGGGGTGCCGTCCGCTCCGGGCCGGGCCGCGACCGCGCGGGCGAAGGACGCGTTCACCCGGGTGATCCGCTGTCCGGTCACGAACTCGGCGAGATCGCACCAGTGGACGCCGATGTCCCCGAACGCGCGCGTGGCGCCGCCGTCCGCCGGGTCGACCCGCCAGTTGGTGGCCTCCGTGTCGGCGAGCCAGTCCTGCAGATAGCTGCCGTGGATCAGCCAGGGCGGCCGGTGTCCCGGCCGCCGGATGCGGTCACGTGCCTCACGTACGGACGCGTAGTACCGGTACACGAAGGGCACGGCGGTGACCAGCCCGCGCTCCGCCGCCAGTTCGGTGAGTTCGCGTGCGGTCGCGGCGTCGGTGGCCAGCGGTTTCTCGCAGACGACCGGGACACCGGCGGCGAGGGCCGCACGGCAGAACTCCGCGTGCGTGGCGTTGGGTGTGCACACGTGCAGCACGTCCACCCCGTGCCGCAGGACGTCCTCGACCGAGTCGAAGCCCTGGCCGGCCCCGAACTCCGCGGCGGCCCGGCGGCCCTTCTCGGGCGTCGACCCGACCACGCCCACCACCTCGCCGCCCGCCACGAGCGCGGACCGGGTATGCACGGCCCCCATGAAGCCGGTACCGATGACAGCGACGCGCATGCCACACACCTCTTCTCTTCTCGCTCCAGGAGCTAACGCGTGAACAAGTCGAAAAAACGGAGAGTGATGACTCCGGCAACGTCGACTTTTGCTCACCGTAAGCTAAAGTGTCGGAAACGCCAAGGAGGCCGCACATGAACCAGAGCCAGGCACAGAGCCGGGAACCGGCCCGGCAGCCGGTCACCCTCTTCACCGGTCAGTGGGCGGATCTGCCGTTCGAGGAGGTGGCGCGGCTGGCGGGCGAGTGGGGGTACGACGGACTGGAGATCGCGGCCTCCGGCGACCACCTGGACCTGGCCCGCGCCGAGGCCGACCCCGACTACCTTCCGCAGCGCCAGGCCGTCCTGGAGCGGTACGGGCTGAAGGTCTGGGCGATCTCGCACCACCTCGGCGGACAGGCCGTGTGCGACGACCCGATCGACTTCCGGCACCAGGCGATCCTGCGCCCGGAGATCTGGGGCGACGGCGACCCGGAGGGTGTCCGGCAGCGCGCGGCCGAGGACATGAAGCGCGCCGCCAGGGTCGCCCGCAGGCTCGGCGCCGACACCGTCGTCGGGTTCACCGGCTCGAAGATCTGGAAGTACGTGGCGATGTTCCCGCCGGTCTCCCAGGCGGTGATCGACGAGGGGTACGAGGACTTCGCACGCCGCTGGAACCCGATCCTCGACGTCTTCGACGCCGAGGGCGTGCGCTTCGCCCACGAGGTCCACCCGTCCGAGATCGCCTACGACTACTGGACGAGCGAGCGCACCCTCGAGGCGATCGGCCGCCGCCCGGCCTTCGGCTTCAACTGGGACCCCTCGCACATGATCTGGCAGGGCGTCGACCCCGTCGGCTTCATCACGGACTTCGCCGACCGCATCTACCACGTGGACTGCAAGGACACCCGGGTCCGGCCGCCGTACGGGCGCGCCGGGATCCTCGGCTCGCACCTGCCCTGGGGCGACCCGCGCCGGCGCTGGGACTTCGTCTCCGTCGGCCACGGCGACATGCCCTGGGAGGACGCCTTCCGCGCCCTGGCCGCCATCGGCTACGACGGCCCCATCTCCGTGGAGTGGGAGGACGCGGGCATGGACCGGCTGCACGGCGCGGCGGAGGCCGTGGGCCGGATCCGCTCCGCTCTGTGGCCGCTGCCGAAGGCGGCCTTCGACTCGGCGTTCAGCAACCAGTGACCCCACCCGGTCGCCCCCCGCCCGGCGCCGGCCACGGCCGCCCGGTGCGGGGTGCGACCGGCGGGTCGTATCGTCGTCCCGTGGCTCACGGCGAGGATGACAGCGGCACACCGCACGGCAGCGCATCGCACGGTGGCGGCGACGCCAGGTCGGGCAAGTCGGCCAAGTCGGCCAGGCCGGCCAGGTCGGCGTCCGGCGTCCGGCAGGGAAACGTCCGGCGAGTGCTCGACGCCCTGCGCCTGGACGGCCCCTCCTCGCAGGCGGCCCTGGCCCGCCGGACCGAGCTGTCGCCGGCGACGGTGAACGCCATCGTCAAGACGCTGCGCGCGGACGGCGTGGCAGAGGTGCGGCCGGTCAACGGCCGGGAGTCGCTCGTCGCCCTGGTCGCCAGTCACGCCGCCGTCGTCGCCGTGCAGGTGAACGCCGACGCGATGCGTGCCGCGCTCTTCGACTTCGGCGGCCGGGTCCGCCTCGACGCCTCCGTGCCGTTGCCGGGGGAGGGCGGCAGCCCCGCGCTCGTGGTCGACCTGGTGCGCTCCCTGACCGCCGAGGCCGGCCTCGGCCCGCGGGACTTCGCGGGCGTCGCCGTCGGCATGCAGGCGCCCCTCGCCCGCGCCACCGGCACCGTCGCGTCCTGGGCGCGGCTGCAGTTCCCCGAGTGGACGGACCTCCCGGTCGCCAAGACCCTGGAGGACGACCTCGGCATGCCCGTGATCGCGGAGAACGACGCCAACCTCGCCGCCCTGGCCGAGTGGACCTGGGGAGCGGGCCAGGGCGCCGCGGACTTTCTCTACGTCATGTGTGCCGCGGGGGTCGGCGGCGGGCTCGTCATCGACGGCCGGATCTACCGCGGCGGCGACGGCCTGGCCGGCGAGATCGGCCACATCGTCCTGGAACCCGGCGGCCCGGTCTGCTTCTGCGGCAGCCGTGGCTGCCTCACCACGTTCGTGTCCGAGCGGTCGATCCTGCTCGCGCTCGAAGCGTCCGGGAGCTCCCGCGGCAGCCTGCGGGAGGTCGTCGACGGCGCGCGCCGCGGCGACCCCGCCTGCCGCAGGGTGCTGTACGAGGCCGGACGTCATCTGGGCCGGGCCTTCGCCAGCACCGCCAAGCTCATGGCGCCCAGCGTGATCGCCGTCGGCGGGACACTGAGCGAGGCGGGCGCCCTGGTGTTCGACGGCATTCAGTCGTCGGTGGAGATGCACAGCCTTCGTGCCGTGTCCCCGTCGATCCGGGTCTGCCCGGCCCGGCTCGGCGACGACGCGACCCTGTTCGGCGGAGTCGCCGCCGTGCTCGCGGAGACCGGACAGGGTGTCAGCACGCTTCCCGCCTGGGCGAAGCCCTCGAAAGCCGCTCGTCAGCCGCGAATCATTCGAGGTATGAATAATCGCGACTGAAATCGTTGACAAACACTGCGGAAATCATACGATAACCGGGAGCTAGGGCGTCGCGGAGTGCAACAGGCTCCGCCGCGCACCAAGCAGGACGCTTATTGGTAAGCGCGAGACGCGCTCGGCGCGCGGGGCGGCAGGCCCCTGCGGCGCGACAACATCCCCCTTGCGGGCACTGATCGCTGAAAACCACCTGGAAGTCGACTGCGTCGACCCTCCTCACCGGTGGGAAAACGTTCAGAACTCGAATGGTTGTCAAAAGGATCTCAATGATGAGTCACCCGACGAGCTTTGATGAGGCGTCACAGTCGGCCGCACCCTCCCCGGCGGCGGCCGAAGAGTCGCACGGCGGCACCAGGAAGACATTCGTACAGCTCGTCGTGATGATGCTGCTCGAATTCGTGGTCTTCGGCTCCTGGTTCGCCACCTTCGGCCTGGTCCTCGCCACCAACGGCCTGGCCTCCGTCATCGGCACGGCCTACACCCTGGCGGCGGTCGCCGCGATCGTCTCCCCGATGCTGCTCGGCGCCATCGGCGACCGTTTCCTCCCCTCGCAGAAGGGGCTCGGCGCGGCGCATCTGGCGGGCGGCGCCGTGATGCTGACGCTGCCGGCCGTCGTACGCGCCGGCAGCGGCACCCTCGCCCTCACCCTGATCTTCGTCTACATGCTGTTCTTCCAGCCCACCCTCGGCCTGGCGAACGCGATCGCGTTCCGGCACCTCGGCTCGGACAAGCGGCACTTCCCCTACATCCGGGTCTTCGGCACGGTGGGCTGGGTGGTGGCCGGGTTCGCCGTGGGCTGGCTCGGCCTGTCGGCCTCGGTCGGCGTCTTCTACGTGACGGCCGTCGCGAGCTTCGCCCTGGGCCTCTACGCCTTCACGCTGCCGGCCACCCCGCCGCCCGCGCGGGGCGTGCGCTTCGACCTCGGCGACCTGGTGGGAGCCAAGGCGTTCCGGCTGCTGCGGCACCGCAACTTCGCCGTACTGATGGGCTGCGCCGTACTCACCTCCGTCTCGCTCGGCGTCTACAACACCTACGCGTCCACCTACCTCGGAGCCCTCGGGATCGGCAACGTCGCCGGTGTGCTCGCCCTCGGACAGGCCTCCGAGGTCGCCTTCATCGTCACCATCCCGTTCATGCTCAAGCGCTTCGGGATGAAGTGGGCCATCTTCGCCGGCATGTGCATGTGGGGGTTGCGGTTCGTCCTCTTCATCGAGGCGGCGAACAGCGGCAACTGGCTCGCGATCACGGCGATCGTGCTCCAGGGCATCTGCAACGACTTCTTCCTCGTCCTCGCCGCCATGTACATCGGCCAGGTCGCGCCGGTCGAACTCGCCGCCCAGGCCCAGGGGATGCTCATCCTCGTCGTCTCCGGCATCGGAGCCTTCATCGGCTCGTTCGTCTCCGGCGAGATCTACAACGCGACCGTGGGCGCGCACGGCACCCCGGGCGACTGGACGGCCGTCTGGTCCCTGCCCATCGCCACGGCGGCGCTCGCGGCCCTGCTCTGGGGCGTGCTGTTCCGCCAGACCCGCGACCAGGAGGCCGCACCCCTTCCGGCGTGAGGGAAGTCATGCCGGACCGGACGGGAACAGACCAGCGAGCGGAGAGGAAACAGGTGGAGACCATGCGGCAGCCAGTCGACGCCTCGGACCGCAAGCCGCCGCGCACGGGACCCCGTCCGGTCCCGGCGCCCGCCCTCGGCGCCTGGGAACGCAGCAGACGGCTCGGCCTGCGCGAGGTCCGCGGCCCGACGGCGACCACCGCCGTCGCCGTCCATGCGGAGCCGCCCGGCGGGCGGACCGCGATCTCGCAGCAGAGAGAGCTGAAGCACTGTGCACAGGACACATGACATCCACGACGTGACAGCCGAAGGCGGGTGCCGGGCATGACCTCCCTCGACAAGCGCTACGACGCCCTGGTCGTCGGCTCCGGCGCGGCCGGCAGCATCGCCGTCAAGGAGCTGACCGAGCGGGGCCTGGAGGTGCTCCTCCTGGAGGCCGGCCGCGACATCGGCGAGGCCGACTTCACCCCGGCGCCCCCGTCCGCGCCCAAGGCGATGAGCATCGGCCTCGGCGGCCGTCTCCGCTCCGGCCTGCGGGGGCAGTACATCCAGGCCCGCCGGGCCATGTTCAAGGACCAGACCAGCCCGTTCCTCGTCAACGACTGGCAGCACCCGTACGCCTCGGACAGCGAGTTCCTCTGGATCCGGGGCCGTCAGCTCGGCGGCCGCCTGCACGCCTACGGACGCGTGCTGCTGCGCTCCTCCGACCACGAGTTCAAGGCCGCGTCACGCGACGGGCACGGCGAGGACTGGCCCTTCTCCTACGCGGACCTCGCCCCGTACTACGACCGGGTCGAGGAGTTCACGGGCCTCTACGGCACCGCCGACGGGCTGCCCAACCTCCCGGACGGCAGCTACCGCGGGCCGTCTCCGCTGACCACGGCGGAGAAGGAGTTCAAGGCCACGGTCGAGGGCCGCTGGGCGAACCGCCACGTCGTACCGTGGCGCTACGCGGCCCCCAACCTGCACCGGGTCCCGCTAGGGATCGTCGCGGCCCGCGCGACGGGACGGCTGACCACGCGCACGGACGCGATCGTGCACAAGATCACGATCAATTCGAAGACGGGCCTCGCGGACGGTGCGGTCTTCATCGACCGGAACACCAGGACCGAGCACCGCGTCCGCGCGGACGTCGTGGTGATGTGCGCGTCGGCCATCGAGACGGTCCGGCTGCTGCTCAACTCCGGCGGCACCGCGCACCCGACCGGTCTGGCCAACTCCTCCGGTCTGCTGGGCCGCTACTTCATGGACCAGACCCCCAGCCTGCTGTTCGGCGACGATCCGCACCACCCCGGGGCCGAGGCGCCGGAGGACCCCGCTCCGCCGGACCCGTACTACCCGCCGATCGGCGGCGTCTACATCCCGCACTTCGACAACGTCGACGCGAAGACCGCCAACCCCGCGTTCGCCCGCGGCTGGTCGGTGCAGGGCACGATAGGCCGGATGCCCGTCCCGGAGGGCGCCGGCGGTGTCGTCGGCCTGATGGGGTTCGGCGAGATGCTGCCCTACTACGACAACCGCATCACGCTGCACGCGCGCCGCACCGACGCCTGGGGCATCCCCATCCCACGGATCCATCTCGCGATCACGGACAACGAGCGGGCCCTCATGCGCGCCCAGGTCCGGGGCCTGCGCGAGATGGCCGAGGCGAGCGGCTACCGGGTCAACTTCGCGGCCTCCGCACTCGGCCTGGACTCGAAGAAGATCTGGCCCGACGCCGACCCGGTCAGCCGGGCGATCTTCCGGCTCGGGATCAGGCGGAGCCTCGCGATGGGCGCCGCGATCCACGAGTGCGGCGGCGCCCGGATGGGCGACGACCCGGCCAAGTCCGTCCTCAACGCACACAACCAGGCCTGGGACGTCCCCAACCTCTTCGCCACGGACGCCAGTTGCTACGTGTCGAACGGGGGGGTCGGCCCGACGCTGACGATCATGGCCCTCACCGCACGCGCCTGCGAGTACATCGCCCGCGAGCACGCGGACGGATCGCTCCACCGCCACAGCCACGGCCACCGCTGACCGAGCCGTCTGCGATCACCGGCCTCTGACCACCCCGCGATCCCACCTGGTGCAAGGAATGTTCGAGAACTTCTTGATCCGCCCCGACAGCCTGCGCAACGAGGTCCGCGACGGCCGGACGGTGGGCTTCACGCTCGCCGTCCGCCACGCGAACTACCGCGGCTGCTACCTCTCCCTCCACAACGGCTACTACGTCGAGGTCGACGGGACCGAGTACCCCACGACCGCCCAGACCTTCGAGATCAACGCCCGGCCGCCCCGGACCTTCGACGAGATCCGCACCGCCGTCCACGAACACTGGGACTACGACGACGAGGCGATCCTGCACGTCGCCGCCCCCGGCGGACTCGCCCCCGGCGAGCACCGGGTCCGCTTCCAGCAGTCCGTCCTGGCCGCCTACGGCTACCTGCCCACCGACGAGGAATGGGTGAAGCACCCGCCGAAGCCGGGTTCCGGAGCGGGCTCCGACAAGGCCCCGGACATCGTCGCCTACGCCCTCACCCTGACCGAGCCGACCGAGCCGACCGAGCTGGAGAAGACCCGATGACCATCCAGCGCGGGGTGTCCCTCTACAGCTATCAGCAGTCCCAGTTCTTCAAGGAACTCACTCTCGAGGACCAGATCCGCGAGGTCGGCCGGAACCTCGGCGGCGCCGACGGCATCGAGCTCGTCGACGAGATGTCCCTGCGCTACCCGGACCCGGGCGAGGACTTCCGGCGCGCGTGGTTCGGGTGGATGGAGACCTACGGCACCAGGCCCGTCGCCATGGACGTCGGCATGGACGTCCTGCAGTTCCGCGACCACGTCATGACCTACGAGGAGTGCGCCGACCGGCTGCGCCACGACATCCGGCTCGCCAAGTCCCTCGGCTTCGCCAACGTGCGGGTGCTGTCCGTCGTCCCCGTCGAGATCCTCGTCTCGGCCCTGCCGCTCGCCGAACAGCTCGACATCCGGCTCGGCAAGGAGATCCACCAGCCCATGAGGCTGGAGGGCCCCGAGGTCGGCGACATCCTCGACATCGTCGAACGCACCGGTACCAGGCACCTCGGCATCGTGCCCGACCTGGGGATCTTCCAGTTCCGTCCCTCGGAGGTCCTGCTGGCGTGGCTGGAACGCCGAGGTGCCCGGCCCACGGCCTCCCAGGCGTCGGTCGACCTCGCCCTGGACATCCACCGGGGCGAGGCCCCCTTCGACCTGACGGCGGTCCACCGCCACACCGCCGGCAACCTGCGCTCCGACTTCAACCGGTTCCTGACCACGGGGGAGTGCGAGCCGGAGTTCCGGGAGGTGTTCGACGGGGTCGCACGGTATGCCCAGGACCGCGTGCAGGACCCCGGGGACATCGACTACCGGACCGTGGCCGAGGCGCTGATGCTCTCCCGGACCTCCGCCGAGACGCTCCGTCAGATCGCCCCCCATGTCATCCATGTGCACGGCAAGTTCAACAACATGTCCGAGATCCCCGGCCGCCCCGGCCAGTACCAGGACATCGCCATCGACTACGACGCCGCGATCGGCGCCCTGAAAGCCGGCGGCTTCGACGGCTACGTCAACTCCGAGTACGAGGGACAGCGTTACTCCCAGGACCGGGGCCGGGAAGACCTGATGGACGAGGTGGACCAGGTCCGCCGCCACCAGGAGATGTTGCGGAGGCTGCTGGCCGCATGAGTACCACGGAACCGACACCTCGCCTCGTCGCCTGCGTCGGCGGCTACGGCAGCTCCTCCGACGCCGGCGCGGGCGGCATCACCGTGCTCGCCGTGAGCCCGGACGGCGGAAAGCTCACGCCGCTGAGCAGGGTCGCCGAACCCCGGGAAGCCGGCTACCTCGCGTACTCCCCGTCGACCCGGACGCTGTACGCGGTCGACGAACGCAAGAACGACGGCCGTGGCCCGGTCGAGCCGCCCGCCAGCGTGCACGCCCTGTCCGTGTCCGCCCGGGACGGCCGCCTCACCTGGCTCAACTCCCGCCCCGCGCCCGGCCCCCGGCCCACCTACCTCGCACTCGACGAGCACCGGGGCGTCCTCGTGACCGCCAACCACGGAGACTTCGACCACGTCGAACACGTCTTCCGCGCGGACGACGGCACCTGGACCGTGGGATATCTCTACGACGACTCGACCGTGCTGCTCTACGGCCTGGAACCGGACGGCCGGATCGGCGAGCTCCGGGACGTACGGGTGCTGCCCGGCCACGGCCCGGACCCGAACTCCTCGCCGCAGGCCGGCGGACACGCCCAGTCGAGCGCTCACGCGCACTGCGCGGTCATCGACCCCTCGGGCCGGTACGTGCTGGTGGCGGACAAGGGCACCGACCGCATCCTGGTCCACGCGCTCGGCGACACGCTCGACCTCGTGCACACGTACACGTGCCCGCCGGAGACCGGCCCCCGGCACATCGCCTTCGACCCCCTCTCCGACCGGGCCTACGTCACCTGCGAGTTCTCGTCCGCCCTGGCGTCGTTCGCGTTCGACCGGGAGTCGGGCCGGCTACGCCCGCTGGACCGGATTCCGACCGTCGCGCCGGACCACCGGGGCCCGAACGAGCCGGCCGAGGTACGGGTCCACCCGAACGGCAGGTTCGTCTACGTCAACAACCGCGGGGAGGACTCCGTCGCCTGGTTCCGGGTCGCCGACGACGGCACGCTCACCCGCGCGGGAGACGTCCGCATCGCCCGCTCCCTCCACCCGGGCGTCGCGGCCCGCAGCTTCACCTTCGATCCGTCGGGCACGTTCCTGCTCGTGGCCGACCGACCGGCCGACCTGGTGCGCTCGTACGCGGTCGACGGAGACGACGGGTCGCTGTCCCCGCTGACGGAGACGCGTGTCCCGCAACCGGCGTTCATCGTGTTCGCGGAGCTGACGGGGTGATAGATTGATTCAATCAATATTGACAGCCGTATCGTCAATGATGGACAGTCGAATCAAGTTCAAGGAGGAAAGCGGAGGCAGGTCATGACCGTCAACAGGAGTGCGTCGGCCCTTGTCGAGGTGCCGCGCGGGCTCGCCGGCGTCGTCGTCACGGACACCGAGGTCGGCGACGTCCGGGGCAGCGAGGGCTTCTACCACTACCGCCAGTACTCGGCGGTCGAACTCGCCCGCACCCGTGGCTTCGAGGACGTCTGGCACCTCCTGATCCACGGCGAACTGCCGGACCCTGAGCGCGCGGCCGCCTTCGCCGCCGAGACCGCCGCGCTCCGGCGCCTGCCCGCCGAGGTCCGGGCGGCCCTGCCCGCGGTGGCCGCGGCGAGCGGCACGTCCGGCCCGCTGGCCGGCCTGCGCACCGCCCTCTCGCTGCTCGGCGCGGCCCAGGGGTTCCGGCCGGTGTACGACATCGACGCGGACCGGCGCCGCGCCGACACGGTCGCCGCCTGCGCGGCCGTACCGACCCTGCTCACGGCGCTGTACCGGCTGGGGCAGGGGCTCGACCCGGTGGAACCGCGCGAGGACCTGTCGTACGCGGCCAACTACCTCTACATGTTGACGGGCGTGGAACCGGAACCCCGGCAGGCGCGTGCGGTCGAGCAATACCTGATCTCCACCATTGATCATGGATTCAATGCATCGACGTTCACCGCACGCGTCATCGCGTCGACGGGCGCGGATGTCGCGGCCTGCCTCGTGGGTGCCGTCGGCGCCCTGTCCGGGCCGTTGCACGGGGGTGCGCCGAGCCGTGCGCTGGACACCCTGGACGCGATCGCGACGCCCGACCGGATCGACCCGTGGATCCGCGCGCGGGTCCTCGCCGGTGACCGGGTGATGGGCTTCGGGCACGCGGTCTACCGCACGGAGGACCCCCGTTCCCGGATGCTCCGCGAGATCGCCCAGGACTTCGGCGGCGAGCGGGTCGAGTTCGCCGTGGAGGTCGAACGCCACGTCGAGCGGATCCTCGCCGAGCTGAAGCCCGGCCGCGAACTCCACACCAACGTCGAGTTCTACGCGGGCGTGGTCATGGAACTCTGCGGCCTGCCCCGCGAGATGTTCACCCCCACGTTCGCGGCGGCCCGCGCGATCGGCTGGAGCGCCAACATCCTGGAACAGGCGACGGACTCGAAGATCATCCGACCGGTGGCCCGGTATGTGGGACCGGAGCCGGGGGCGGCCGACGCCGTCATCGCGTCGTAGCCGGAACGGGTCGCGGTGTCCGGTCCGGAGGTTTCCTATCCTGGACCGGCCCGCCACCCCCGCCCGTGCGAAAGAGGCCCCCGTTGGAGCACCGCCCCACCCCCCGGCAGATCCCGGTAGTCGTCCTCGCCGGATTCCTGGGGTCCGGGAAGACCACGCTCCTCAACCACCTGCTGCACCGCAGCGGAGGCAGCCGGATCGGGGCGATCGTCAACGACTTCGGGGCCATCGAGATCGACGCGATGGCCGTGGCCGGGGCCCTCGGCGACTCGACCGTCTCGCTCGGCAACGGTTGCCTGTGCTGTGCCGTCGACGCCAGTGAACTGGACGTCTACCTGGAGCGGCTCGCGGGCCCCGGCACCGGCGTCGACGTCGTCGTCATCGAGGCGAGCGGTCTCGCCGAACCCCAGGAACTCGTCCGGATGCTGCTCGCCAGCGAGCATCCCGGGATCGTCTACGGCGGCCTCGTCGAGGTCGTCGACGCCGCGGAGTTCGACGGCACGCGCGCGAAGCACCCCGAGATCGACCGGCACCTAGCCCTGGCCGACCTAGTCGTCGTCAACAAACTCGACCGGGCCGCGGAGGGCGGCGAGCGCGTCCTCGGGCTCGTGCGGTCGCTCAGCGACCGGGGGGCCGCCGTCGTCCCGGCGACCTACGGCCGCATCGACCCCGGGTTCCTGTTCGACTGCCGCCCCGGTGAGGAGCGCATCGGACAGCTGTCCTTCGACGACCTGCACGACCGTCACGACGACGACCGGCACGACGACGACCTGCACGACGGCGGCACGCACGACCGTCACCACGACGGCGCGCACGAAGGACATCTGCACACCGCCTACGACAGCCTGTCCTTCACCGCCGCGCTGCCCCTGGACCCCCGGCGGTTGATGGCCTTCCTCGACAGCCGCCCCGAGGGGCTCTACCGGATCAAGGGGTACGTCGACCTGGGGCCGTACGACACGGCCAACCGGTACGCCGTGCATGCCGTGGGGCGGTTCCTGCGCTTCTACCCGGAGGCCTGGGGGAGCGAGGAGGAGCGGCTCACGCAGCTCGTGCTGATCGGCTCCGGCATCGACACGGCCGCGCTCCGCAAGGAGCTGGAGGCGTGTACGAACGACGCCCCACACGCCGACGAGCACGGCATGTGGGGCGTCCTGCGGTACGTACAGGGTCTGGAGGAGGGTCCCGAGGGGGACTACGCGGACTAGACCGGGCCCGCCGTCACCGACACCGTCTTCGGCAGCGAGACGCCGGAGCCGTCGCGGCGCGGGTCGAGCTCCGGGAGCTCTGCCGGGGAGCCGTCCTTCTGGGCCGCCTTCGCCGGGATCGGGCCCGCCCAGGCGAAGGACAGGCAGTCCTCGCCCTTCAGGAACCGCTGGCAGCGCACGCCGCCGGTGGCGCGGCCCTTGCGCGGGTACTGGTCGAACGGGGTCAGCTTGGCCGTCGTCTGGACCGAGTCGTCGAGCGTGCCGCGCGAGCCGGCCACCGTGAAGACCACCGCGTCGGCTGCCGGGTCGACCGCGGTGAAGGAGATGACCTTCGCGCCCTCCGTGAGCTTGATGCCCGCCATGCCGCCCGCCGGACGGCCCTGCGGCCGCACCTGGGAGGCCTGGTAGCGCAGCAGCTGCGCGTCGTCCGTGATGAAGACCAGGTCCTCCTCGCCGGTGCGCAGTTCCACCGCGCCGACGATCCGGTCGCCCTCCTTGAGGGTGATGACCTCCAACTCGTCCTTGTTGGACGGGTAGTCGGGCACCACGCGCTTCACGACGCCCTGTTCGGTGCCCAACGCCAGGCCGGGCGAGGACTCGTCCAGCGTGGTCAGGCAGACCACCGACTCGCCGTCCTCCAGGGAGAGGAACTCGGAGAGCGGCGCGCCGCCCGCGAGGTTCGGGGCGGTCGCCGTGTCGGGGAGCTGCGGGAGGTCGACGACGTTGACGCGCAGCAGGCGGCCCGTCGAGGTCACCGCTCCGACCTCGCCGCGCGCGGTCGCGGGGACCGCGGAGACGATCACGTCGTGCTTGGCGCGCCTGCCGTCGGTGTCCGCCGGGAACGGCTCGCCGTTCGTCGTGCGCGCCAGCAGGCCCGTCGAGGACAGCAGCACCCGGCACGGGTCGTCGGCCACCTGGAGCGGCACCACGGCCGCCACGGCGCCGGACGCCTCCAGCAGGACCGTGCGCCGCTCGGTGCCGAACTTCTTGGCGACCGCCGCCAGTTCGGCCGAGACCAGCTTGCGCAGCTCCGCGTCCGACTCCAGGATCCGGGTCAGCTCGGCGATCTCCGCGGTGAGCTTCTCCTTCTCCGCCTCCAGCTCGATGCGGTCGTACTTGGTGAGACGGCGGAGCGGGGTGTCCAGGATGTACTGCGTCTGGATCTCCGACAGCGAGAAGCGCTCCATCAGACGCTGCTTGGCGTCCGCGCTGTTCTCGCTGGAGCGGATCAGCCGGATGACCTCGTCGATGTCGACGAGGGCCGTGATCAGGCCCTCCACCAGGTGCAGCCGGTCGCGGCGCTTGGTGCGGCGGAACTCGCTGCGCCGGCGGACCACCTCGAAGCGGTGGTCCAGGTAGACCTCGAGGAGCTCCTTCAGACCCAGCGTGAGCGGCTGGCCGTCCACCAGCGCCACGTTGTTGATGCCGAAGGACTCCTCCATCGGCGTCAGCTTGTAGAGCTGCTCCAGCACTGCCTCGGGCACGAAACCGTTCTTGATCTCGACGACCAGACGCAGCCCGTGCTCGCGGTCGGTGAGGTCCTTGACGTCGGCGATGCCCTGCAGCTTCTTGGCGTTGACCAGGTCCTTGATCTTGCCGATGACCTTCTCGGGGCCGACCGTGAACGGCAGTTCGGTGATGACCAGGCCCTTGCGGCGGGCCGTCACCGTCTCCACCGCCACCGTGGCCCGGATCTTGAAGGTGCCGCGGCCCGTCTCGTACGCGTCCCGGACGCCCTCCAGGCCGACGATCCGGCCGCCGGTGGGCAGGTCGGGACCCGGGACGTGCTTCATCAGCGTCTCCAGGTCCGCGTTCGGGTAGCGGATCAGGTGGCGCGCGGCCGAGATCACCTCGCCGAGGTTGTGCGGCGGCATGTTCGTCGCCATGCCGACGGCGATGCCCGACGAGCCGTTCACCAGCAGGTTCGGGAACGCGGCCGGCAGCGCCACCGGCTCCTGCTCCTGGCCGTCGTAGTTGGGCGCGAAGTCGACCGTGTCCTCGTCGATCGACTCGGTCATCAGGCTCGTCGCCTCGGCCATCCGGCACTCGGTGTACCGCATGGCGGCCGGCGGGTCGTCGTTGCCCAGCGAACCGAAGTTGCCGTGGCCGTCGACCAGCGGGACGCGCATCGAGAACGGCTGGGCCATGCGCACCAGCGCGTCGTAGATCGACGCGTCGCCGTGCGGGTGCAGCTTGCCCATCACCTCGCCGACCACGCGCGCGCACTTCACGTAGGCGCGGTCGGGGCGCACGCCCATCTCGTTCATCTGGTAGACGATCCGCCGGTGCACCGGCTTGAGGCCGTCGCGGGCGTCCGGCAGGGCGCGCGAGTAGATGACCGAGTACGCGTACTCGAGGTAGGAGCCGCGCATCTCGTCCACGACGTCGATGTCGAGGATTCTCTCCTCGAACGAGTCGTCGGGCGGCGGGGTCTTCGTGCTGCGGCGGGCCATCGCTGCCGGCTCCTTGCTCATGCGTGAACGGATCTGACGCTGACCATTGTGGACCGCGGCACTGACAACCCGGGCCAGGGCCCGGTCGCCGCGAACCGCCCCGGTGCCGGAAGCCGTCACGGGGCGGGTGGGACGCAGGCTACGCGATCCGCCCGGGCGATCCGCTCTGGGCGTACGTCGTGCGGGAACTTCGCCGGGTCCCCGCGCGCTTGCATACAGTGGCAGGACCGGCAGAAAAACCGCGGTTCGAGACCGCTTCCGCGAGCGAAGGGACGTACATGCCCATGGGTCACACGACCACGGCCGAGACAGGCTCCGGAGGCCTGGCAGCGACCGAGCACCGCTTGGCCAACGGTCTGCGCGTGGTGCTCTCCGAGGACCACCTGACCCCGGTCGCGGCGGTCTGCCTCTGGTACGACGTCGGTTCCCGGCACGAAGTCAAGGGCCGTACCGGTCTGGCTCACCTTTTCGAGCACCTGATGTTCCAGGGCTCCGCCCAGGTGAAGGGCAACGGCCACTTCGAGCTCGTCCAGGGCGCCGGCGGCTCGCTCAACGGCACCACCAGCTTCGAGCGCACCAACTACTTCGAGACCATGCCCGCCCACCAGCTGGAGCTCGCCCTCTGGCTGGAGGCCGACCGGATGGGCTCCCTGCTCGCCGCCCTGGACGACGAGTCGATGGAGAACCAGCGGGACGTCGTCAAGAACGAGCGCCGCCAGCGCTACGACAACGTGCCCTACGGCACGGCGTTCGAGAAGCTGACCGCGCTCGCCTACCCGGAGGGGCACCCCTACCACCACACGCCGATCGGCTCGATGGCGGACCTGGACGCGGCCACCCTGGAGGACGCGCGGGCGTTCTTCCGCACCTACTACGCGCCCAACAACGCGGTCCTGTCGGTCGTCGGCGACATCGACCCGGAGCAGACCCTCGCCTGGGTCGAGAAGTACTTCGGTTCCATCCCGGCGCACGACGGCAAGCCGACTCCCCGCGACGGCTCGCTGCCCGACATCATGGGCGGACAGCTGCGCGAGGTCGTCGTGGAGGAGGTTCCGGCGCGGGCGCTGATGGCCGCCTACCGGCTCCCGGAGGACGGCACGCGCGTGTCCGACGCGGCCGACCTGGCGCTCACCGTCCTCGGCGGCGGCGAGTCCTCCCGCCTCTACAACCGCCTGGTACGGCGCGACCGTACGGCCGTCGCCGCCGGCTTCGGCCTGCTGCGGCTGGCCGGGGCGCCCTCCCTGGGCTGGCTCGACGTGAAGACCTCCGGTGACGTCGAGGTACCGGTGATCGAGACCGCCATCGACGAGGAGCTCGCCCGGTTCGCCGAGGAGGGCCCGACTCCCGAGGAAATGGAGCGCGCCCAGGCCCAGTTGGAACGCGAGTGGCTGGACCGGCTGGGCACCGTCGCGGGCCGCGCGGACGAACTGTGCCGCTTCGCCGTCCTGTTCGGCGATCCGCAGCTCGCCCTGACCGCCGTCCAGCGCGTCCTGACGGTCACCGCCGAGGAGGTCCAGGAGGTGGCCAAGGCCCGGCTGCGTCCCGACAACCGTGCGGTGCTCGTCTACGAGCCGCTGTCCGCGGAGTCCGCCGAGCACACCCAGGAGGCGGGGCGCGGCGAGGACCCGGAGCAGGAAGCCACCGTAGAGGCCGGCAACGAGAACGAGGAGACGGCCAAGTGACCGAGCTCGCCACCATGGACTTCCACCCCCAGCCACAGCCGGGCGAGGCCAAGCCCTGGGCCTTCCCGGCTCCCGAGCGCGGCACCCTGGACAACGGCCTGACCGTGCTGCGCTGCCACCGCCCGGGCCAGCAGGTCGTCGCCGTCGAGGTGCTCCTGGACGCGCCCCTGGACGCCGAACCGGCCGGCCTGGACGGCGTCGCCACCATCATGGCGCGCGCCTTCTCCGAGGGCACCGACAAGCACTCCGCCGAGGAGTACGCCGCCGAGCTCGAGCGGGCCGGCGCCACCCTCGACGCGCACGCCGACCACCCCGGCGTCCGGATCAGCCTGGAGGTCCCGGCCTCCCGGCTCGCCAAGGGCCTCGGGCTGCTGTCCGACGCGCTCAGGGCGCCGGCCTTCGCCGACAGCGAGGTCGAGCGGCTGGTCCGCAACCGCCTCGACGAGATCCCGCACGAGCTGGCCAACCCCAGCCGCCGGGCCGCCAAGCAGCTCTACAAGGAGCTCTTCCCGGCCACCGCGCGGATCTCCCGCCCGCGCCAGGGCACCGAGGACACCGTCGAGAAGATCGACGCGGCCGCCGTCCGCGCCTTCTACGACCGGCACGTGCGCCCGGCCACGGCCACCGCGGTCGTCGTCGGCGACCTGACCGGCATCGACCTGGACGAGCTGCTCGGCGAGACCCTGGGCGCCTGGCGCGCCGCCACCGGGCAGCCCCGCCCGGTCCCGTCCGTGACCGCCGACGACACCGGCCGGGTCGTCATCGTGGACCGCCCGGGCGCCGTGCAGACCCAGTTGCTCATCGGCCGGGTCGGCTCGGACCGGCACGACCGTGTCTGGCCCGCCCAGGTGCTCGGCACCTACTGCCTGGGCGGCACCCTCACCTCCCGCCTGGACCGCGTCCTGCGCGAGGAGAAGGGCTACACCTACGGCGTCCGCTCCTTCGGGCAGGTCCTGCGGTCCGCCCCGGACGGCACCGGTGTCTCGATGCTCGCCATCAGCGGCTCCGTGGACACCCCGAACACCGGTCCGGCCCTGTCGGACCTGTGGACGGTGCTGCGCACGCTCGCCGCCGGCGGCCTCACGGACGCCGAGCGCGACGTGGCCGTGCAGAACCTCGTCGGGGTGGCGCCGCTCAAGTACGAGACGGCGGCGGCCGTCGCGGGCACCCTGGCCGACCAGGTCGAGCAGTACCTGCCCGACGACTTCCAGGCCACGCTGTACCGGCAACTGGCCGCCACCGGCACCGTGGAGGCCACCGCGGCGGTCGTGAACGCCTTCCCGGTGGACCGCCTGGTGACCGTCCTCGTCGGGGACGCGGCGCAGATCAAGGAGCCCGTCGAGGCCCTCGGCATCGGCGAAGTCACGGTCGTCGCCGCGGAGTAGGGCGCCCGCGGGTGAGGAGCCCTGGTGACCGTCGGGTCATCAGGGCTCTCGCATGTCCGAATTGAGGTGGAGGTTGCCTGTCTGCCCTGTGGGATGCGCTACAAAAACCGCGTTCCGTTTGGGCGGGGGGAGAGCGGCCTCGTAGGTTCTTCCGGGCTGTCCGTCAGGCAGTGCGCCGCATCCGCGGCACCGGACAGTCATCGCCGAGTCCCCGCATGGCGCGAGCCAGGGGAGCCGGGGACCCACGCAGTCCCTGGGGTGAATCGGGCGCCCGCGCGTGTCGCGAGGGGGCCCGTAGGAGACCTTCCTGCTCCGAACCCGTCAGCTAACCCGGTAGGCGAGAGGGAAGGAAAGGACCAGCCTCTACATGGCGTTCATGTGCGCCTCCGGGAAGCACCGTCGTCCCGGCCGGGTGAAGCGCACCACCGCGCAGGCCGCCGGTATCGCGGCCCTCACCACCACCGGTGTCATCGGCACCGTCTCCGCCGCCCCGGCGCTCGCCGCCGAGAACTCCGTCGAGCAGACCGGCCTCACCCCGGTCATCACGCTCAGCGACTCGGTCGTCGAGCAGATCGACGCCCAGGCCGCCGCCCAGCAGGCCGCCGCCGACCGCAAGGCCGCCGAGGAGGCCGCCCGCAAGGAGGCCGCCGCCGAGGCCAAGAAGGAGCACGAGGCCAAGGTGCGGGCGGCCCGCGCGGCCGAGCGCAAGCGCCTCAACACCTTCGTCGTGCCGATCAGCGACTCCTACGTCTCCACCGGCTACAAGACCGGCGGCTCCCTGTGGTCCTCCGGCTCCCACACGGGCATCGACTTCCACGCCGCCAGCGGCACGGTCGTCCACGCCGTCGGCACCGGCACGGTCGTCTCCACCGGCTGGGGCGGGGCGTACGGCAACGAGATCGTCATCAAGATGGCCGACGGCATGTACACCCAGTACGGCCACCTCTCCTCCATCGGCGTCTCGGTGGGCCAGAAGGTCACCCCCGGCCAGCAGATCGGCCTCTCCGGTTCGACCGGCAACACCACCGGCCCCCACCTCCACTTCGAGGCCCGCACCACCCCGGACTACGGCTCCGACGTCGACCCGGTCGCCTACCTCCGCAAGCACGGCGTGAACGTCTGAGGGAGCTGGACGCGGGTCCGGCGCCGAGACCGACGCGGGGGTTGCGGTGCGTGCGCCGGGCGCGGGTGCGTGGGGGGTGCTCGCGCAGTTCCCCGCGCCCCTGAAGGGGCGCTGTGCTTGGCGCCCCTTAAAGGGGCGCGGGGCTGTATCCGATGTGCGGCTACCGCCGCGTGAGCGCGACCAGCCACGACGCACCCGCACCTGTCCGGCGACGACAACCCGCGAGATCTTCCGGAGCCCCGGCCCCCGTGCCGGGGCTTTCGTCGTTTTCGTGCACCCGATGTCCAAAATATATCCCTGGATTCCGGCCCGCCGTCGGAAATTCCGGCTCATTGCAATAGAGTCACGGAACGGGCGCCACTCGGAGGCGTTTCACGGGGATTAAGGCGGAGGTCGGTCATGCGTATTCCGGCGCACTCGGTATGCACGGCGATCCGGGACGACATCGTCGCGGGTGTCTACGAGCGTGGCAGCCGGCTCACCGAGGAACTCCTGGCCCGCCGCTACGGGGTCTCGCGCGTCCCCGTCCGTGAGGCCCTGCGCACCCTGGAGGCCGAGGGCTTCGTCGTGACGCGCCGGCACGCGGGCGCGTGCGTCGCCGAACCGACCGAGCAGGAGGCCGCCGACCTGCTGGAGATGCGCATGCTCCTGGAGCCGCTCGGCGCCTCCCGGGCCGCTCAGCGCCGCACCGAGGCCCACCTCAAGGTGCTGCGCGGACTGGTGCGGCTGGGGCAGGAGCGGGCCAGGCGGGGGAACAGCGAGGACCTGCGCTCCCTGGGCGGCTGGTTCCACGAGACCCTTGCGCAGGCCTCCGGCAGCCACGCCCTGACATCGACGCTCACCCAGCTGCGGCACAAGATCGCCTGGATGTACAGCGTGGAGACGCCCGCGAACCCGGTGGAGTCCTGGACGGAGCACGGCGCCATCGTGGACGCGGTGGCGCGCGGCGACGCCGAGCGCGCCCGGGCGATCACGGCGCTGCACACCGAGCGCTCGACGGTCTCCCACCGGCTGCGGTTCTCCGGCGCCACCGAACGGGCGAACGGTGTGAGGACCTCGCAACACCCCGTAAACATGTCGGGCCTGCGGCATTAACACGCGCACCGTATACAAAGAGATGTTATTCGGCGGGGTCTGTTTTCGCTGCCCTAATTCACGCGCGCCGGGAATTCACCGTCGCGCTTCTTTCGTGTGCCCGCGGTAAAGCCGGGCACCGGGGGCCTGGCAAACTCCGGGACGGGGCCGTCGTAAAGCCGTGTGCGGCCCTGTTGTGAAGTCATGTGCGCCTGTCATGGAATTGCGGCACATGACGGGTGGCGCGGTACGGGCTCCAGGGCTCAGGGGGAAACGGCGGGGCCGCGCCGCCCCCTGGGGGAGTGGCGCGGCCCCGGACGTGCGGGCGCCGGGCGCTCAGACGGTCTCGGGGAGCTCCTCGAGACCCTCGGCGACCAGCTTGGCCAGGCGGTCGAGGGCGGCGTCCGCGCCCTCGGCCTCGGAGGCGAGGACGATCTCCTCGCCACCCTGGGCGCCCAGCCCCAGGACAGCCAGCATGGAGGCCGCGTTGACGGGGTTGCCCCCGGCCTTGGCGATCGTGACCGGGACGCCTGCGGCCGTGGCGGCTCGGACGAAGATGGAAGCGGGGCGGGCGTGGAGGCCCTCGGCCCAGCCGACGTTGACGCGGCGCTCAGCCATGTGATGCTGCCCTTCGGTGTTCAGGGTTGTCTAGACCAGTTTCCCACATCGTGAAGCATGCCCGGAGGGGACGTGAGCCCCTCCGGGTGTGTCGTCGGACCGCGGCCTCGGCCCGACTTTCGTCCTCCACAGACTGCCTCGCGCCGTTGTCGGACGCGAGCCGTACTCTGGGGCCCATGCAGACCCCGGCGGACCCGCAGGACCGGCACGAGTACCCGTCCCACTGGGAGGCTGACGTGGTGCTGCGCGACGGGGGTACCGCGCGCATCCGGCCCATCACCGTTGATGACGCCGACCGCCTGGTCAGCTTCTACGAGCAGGTGTCGGACGAGTCGAAGTACTACCGCTTCTTCGCGCCCTACCCCAGGCTCTCCGCCAAGGACGTCCACCGCTTCACGCACCACGACTTTGTGGACAGGGTGGGACTCGCGGCCACCATCGGCGGCGAGTTCATCGCAACCGTACGCTATGACCGCATTGGCCCCGACGGGACGCCCGCCTCGGCACCCGCCGACGAGGCCGAGGTCGCCTTCCTCGTCCAGGACGCCCACCAGGGGCGCGGCGTCGCCTCCGCCCTCCTCGAGCACATCGCGGCCGTCGCGCGCGAGCGCGGGATCCGCCGCTTCGCGGCCGAGGTGCTGCCCGCCAACTCCAAGATGATCAAGGTGTTCACGGACGCCGGCTACACCCAGCAGCGCAGCTTCGAGGACGGCGTCGTCCGCCTGGAGTTCGACCTGGAACCCACGGACCGCTCCCTCGCCGTGCAGCGCGCCCGCGAGCAGCGCGCGGAGGCCCGCTCGGTACGACGGCTGCTCGCACCCGGCTCCGTGGCCGTGATCGGCGTCGGCCGCGCGCCCGGCGGGGTCGGCCGCAGCGTCCTGGGCAACCTCCGGGACGCCGGGTTCACCGGCCGCCTGCACGCCGTGAACCAGGCCTTCCCGGACGACCTCAAGGAGATCGACGGGGTGCCCGCGCACCGCTCGGTGCGGGACATCGACGGCCCTGTCGACCTCGCGGTGGTCGCCGTACCCGCCGAGCACGTGCCCGAGGTCGTCACCGAGTGCGGTGAGCACGGCGTCCAGGGGCTCGTCGTCCTCGCCGCCGGGTACGCGGAGAGCGGCCCCGACGGCCGTGAGCGCCAGCGTGCCCTCGTCCGCCGGGCGCGCACGTACGGCATGCGCATCATCGGCCCCAACGCCTTCGGGATCATCAACACCGCGGACGACGTCCGGCTGAACGCCTCCCTCGCCCCCGAGATGCCCCGCCCCGGCCGCATCGGCCTGTTCGCCCAGTCCGGCGCCATCG
Source organism: Streptomyces sp. NPDC058464 (assembly GCF_042721035.1). Classification (NCBI taxonomy): domain Bacteria; kingdom Bacillati; phylum Actinomycetota; class Actinomycetes; order Kitasatosporales; family Streptomycetaceae; genus Streptomyces; species Streptomyces sp. NPDC058464. The sequence continues at coordinate 34,483 of NZ_JBHXMA010000012.1, read as the reverse complement.
GCATCGCCCTGCTGTCCCGGCTGCACCGGCGCGGCGGCGGCGTCACCGGGACCACGGGCGTCTCCACCTTCGTCTCCTCCGGCAACCGCGCGGACGTCTCCGGCAACGACGTCCTCCAGTACTGGTACGACGACCCCGAGACCGACGTCGTCCTCATGTACTTGGAGTCCATCGGCAACCCGCGCAAGTTCACGCGCCTCGCCCGGCGGACGGGGACGGCGAAGCCGCTGGTCGTGGTGCAGGGCGCGGGGGCGCCGCCGGGGCACGCGGTACGGGCGACGCGGCTGCCGCACGCCACGGTGTCCGCGCTGCTGCGGCAGGCCGGGGTGATCCGCGTCGACACCATCACCGAGCTGGTCGACGCGGGGCTGCTGCTCGCGCGCCAGCCGCTGCCGGCCGGGCCGCGGGTGGCGATCCTCGGCAACTCGGAGTCGCTCGGGCTGCTGACGTACGACCGGTGCCTGGCCGAGGGGCTGCGGCCGGCCCGGCCGCTGGACCTGACGACGCGGGCCACCGCCGGGGACTTCCACCGGGCGCTCGCGCAGGCGCTGGCGGACGAGTCGTGCGACGCGGTGGTCGTGACGGCGATTCCGACGATCGGGGAGGGAGCGGTCGGGGACGCGGAGCTGGCGGAGGCACTGCGCTCGGCGGCCGAGGAGGTTCCGGGGAAGCCGGTGCTTGTGGTGCACGTGGAGCTCGGGGGGCTGGCGGAGGCGCTTTCGGCTGCGGGCCGTACCGCACCTCAGGCGGGTACATCCGCACCCGGCACCGGTGGCGGTGCCCACCTTCCCCCACTCTCGGCTTCGCTCGAGCGGGGGGACCCCCATCGCCCTGCGGAACGCCTGCCCACCGCGGTACCCGCGAAGCTTCCGGTCTCCCACCCCTACTCCCGTCTCATCCCCGCCTACCCCGCCGCCGAGCGGGCCGTGCGGGCGCTTGCCGAAGCGGTGAAGTACGGGCAGTGGCGGCGCGAGGCCGCCGATCCCGGGAAGGTGCCCGGGTACGACGACATCGACGAGAGGGGCGCCGCCCGGCTGATCGGCGCGCTGCTCGAACGCGGGGAGGGGCTCACCATCGGGGTCGAGGAGACCTGCCGGCTCCTCGGCAGGTACGGCATCGACGTGCACCGCGCGCTGCCCGCCCCCACCCCCGACGCCGCCGTCGGAGCCGCCCGCGCCCTCGGCTACCCCGTCGCCCTCAAGGCCACCGCTCCCCATCTGCGCCACCGCGCCGACCTGGGCGGAGTGCGGCTCGACCTGGCCGACGAGGAGCAACTGCGCCGGGCGTACGACGAGTTGAGCGAGCTGTACGGGACGCCCGAGGAGCTGCGGCCGGTGGTGCAGCGGATGGCGCCCCGGGGCGTGGACACCGTCGTACGGGCCGTGATCGACCCGGCCGCCGGGGCCGTGGTGTCCTTCGGCCTCGCGGGGGCCGCCTCGCAGCTGCTCGGGGACATGGCGCACCGGCTGGTTCCGGTCACCGACCGGGACGCCACCTCACTGGTGCGTTCGATCCGGACCGCGCCCCTGCTGTTCGGCTGGCGCGGTTCGGCGCCCGTCGACACGCCCGCCCTGGAGGAGCTGCTGCTCAGGGTCTCCCGGCTGGTCGACGACCACCCCGAGGTCGTCGCGGTCACCCTGGAACCGGTCGTGGTCGCCCGGCAGGGCGTGAGCGTCCTGGGGGCCACCGTCCGTCTCGCGCCACCGCCGGTCCGTGACGATCTGGGCCCGCGCACGCTGCCCGCCTACTGACCGCCGGCCGGCCGGGACGAACGCCCGCACCCCTCGGCGGTGTTCGACGCGGCCGCGCGTGACGGCGGCGGCGTCGGACGCCGCCGCGCGCGACTGGCCCGGGTCCCCTTGCCCACGGATTAAGATGGACGCCATGGCCAAGACCAGTACGACGACCCAGGGGCTGCGCGTCGCGATCGAGCGCAGCGGCTACTACCCGGCCCTCGTGGCCGAGGCGGTGGAGGCCGCCATCGGTGGTGAGCCGATCCGGTCGTACCTGGTCCACCAGGAGACGACGTTCGACCAGAACGAGGTGCGGCGGCATGTGACCGTGCTCGTCCTCACCGGCAACCGCTTCATCGTCAGCCACACCGACGAGCAGGCCGCCGACACCACCTCCCCGACGCCGTACGCCACCACCTCGACCGAGTCGGTCAAGCTCGGCCGGATCTCGTCGGTCGTGGTCAGCCGGGTCGTGGCCAACCCGGAGCAGTACACGCCGGGCACCCTGCCCCGTGAGATCGTGCTGACCATCGGCTGGGGCGCCGTCTCCCGCATCGACCTGGAGCCCGCCGCCTGCGGCGACCCCAACTGCGAGGCCGACCACGGCTACACCGGCAACTCCACGGCGGACGACCTCAGCCTGCGGGTCAGCGAGGCCGGGGACGGCCCGGAGACGGTGCGCCAGGCGCTCGCCTTCGCCCAGGCCATCTCCGAAGCGACCGCGGACGTCACCCGCTGATGGCGTACGCCGCCTGGGACCATCCGGAACCCCTCGCCCTCGACTCCGCGCCGCTCCCCGAGTACGGCAGCGGCTCCCTCGCCGACCTGCTGCCCACCCTGGCCGCGGGCATGGCCGTACCCGGCATGACCGCGTCGATCACGGAGCTGACGCCCGCGGACCGCAACTGCGTCTTCCTGATCGACGGGCTCGGCTGGGAGCAGATCAAGGCCCACCCGGACGAGGCGCCCTACCTCACCGCCCTGCTCGGCAGCTCGCGCGGCGGCACCGGACGGCCGATCACCGCCGGCTACCCGGCCACCACCGCGACCTCCCTCGCCTCCGTCGGCACCGGCCTGCCGCCCGGCGCCCACGGCCTGCCCGGCTACACGGTCCGCAATCCGCAGACCCGGGAGCTGATGAACCAGCTGCGCTGGCAGCCCTGGACCGACCCGGTCGCCTGGCAGCCGTACCCCACGGTCTTCCAGCTCGCCCAGGACGCCGGGGTGCACTCCGCGCAGGTGTCCTCCCCGCACTTCGAGCACACCCCGCTCACCAAGGTCGCGCTCAGCGGCGGAACGTTTCACGGGCGGCTGACCGGCGAGGAGCGCATGGACCTGGCGGCGGAGCAACTCGCCGCCGGAGACCGCTCCCTGGTGTACACGTACTACGCCGAACTGGACGGCGCCGGGCACCGCTACGGCGTGGACTCCGACACCTGGCGCGGCCAGCTGATGCACGTCGACCGGCTCGTCCAGCGCCTCGCCGAGCAGCTCCCGCCGCGCAGCGCGCTGTACGTCACCGCCGACCACGGCATGGTCGACATCCCGTTCGACGAGCAGCACCGCATCGACTTCGACGAGGACTGGGAGCTGAAGGCGGGCGTCGCCCTGCTCGGCGGCGAGGGCCGGGCCCGGCACGTCTACGCGGTGCCCGGTGCCCAGAACGACGTCCTGACCTGCTGGCGCGAGGTGCTCGGCGAGCAGTTCTGGGTGGCCTCCCGGGACGAGGCGATCGCGGCCGGCTGGTTCGGTCCGTCGGCCCGGTTCGACGAGCGGGTGTACGAGCGGATCGGCGACGTCGTCGCGGCCGCGCACGACGACGTCCTGATCATCGCCTCCGAGCGGGAGCCCAAGGAGTCGGCGATGGTCGGCAACCACGGCTCGATGACCCCCGCGGAGCAGCTCGTCCCGCTGCTCGAAGTACGCTCCTAGCACCCCCGATCCCACCATTCCCGAAAGGTGTTCAATTCCCCATGCCCGAGCTGGTGTTCTTCTCCGGAACGATGGACTGCGGGAAGTCGACGCTGGCTCTGCAGATCACGCACAACCGGTCGGCGCGCGGTCTCGTCGGGATGATCTTCAGCCGCGACGACCGCGCGGGCCACGGCAAGCTCTCCTCCCGCCTCGGCCTGGTCACGGACGCCGTGGAGGTCGAGGACGGCCAGGACCTGTACGCCTACCTGGTTGACCACCTCTCGCAGGGCGGCCGCGCGGACTACGTCATCGCCGACGAGGCGCAGTTCCTGGCGCCGGAGCAGATCGACCAGCTCGCGCGCGTGGTCGACGACCTGGGCCTGGACGTCTACGCGTTCGGCATCACCACCGACTTCCGTTCCAAGCTGTTCCCCGGCTCCCAGCGGCTGGTGGAGCTGGCCGACCGGGTCGAGGTGCTCCAGGTGGAGGCCCTGTGCTGGTGCGGCGCCCGTGCCACCCACAACGCCCGCACGGTCGACGGCGTCATGGTCGTCGAGGGCGCGCAGGTCGTCGTGGGCGACGTCAACCAGGCGGACACCATCGGCTACGAGGTCTTGTGCCGCCGCCATCACCGGCGCCGGATGACGGCGGCGTCGGCCAGGGCTGTGGCCCTGTCACCGGACGTGCTGCCGGTGTCGAGTACTTGACCGCTCGCGGTCAGAGGATGCGCCCTCCAGACACTGGCGGGGTTCCGGCCGTCGGGAGTGCTGAAGAAGGCGGCAAGACCTGACGGGGCGCGGGTGCTGCCACCGCGCGGGGACCCGTCGAGGCCGCATCGTGGACCCACTGGCCGTCACTTACGTGGCGTCGGTCTGGGGGGAGTCGTCCTCGTCGCTCGCCAGCGCGGTCGGCAGTGGCAGCCCGTACTTGTCGCACAGGAATCGGGTCTGGCTGTACCGCTGGGCGTCGGAGGCCACCCTGCCGAGGACCGCGGAATTCATGCCCGCACCGATGAGGACGCCCACGAACGGCACGACCTTGGCGACGTTCTTGACCGGCACCCTGGAGCCGGCCGGGCCCAGCTGCTGCATCAACTTCTCAAGGGTGGCCACGAGGCGGTGGTCCTGGCGGAGCTTCTGCGACCAGCGTACTCGTCCCTTGACCGCGTCATACGCCCGTGCGGTGTCACGCAACGGCTGGGCTTTGGCCGCCTGTGCCATGAAGGACCGCTGCACCAGACGTTGGATGAAGTCCTGCTCCTTGGGGTCTTTCGCGTCGTAGCCGTAGGAGTACGCGGTGCGCGCTGCTATCGAGGTGCTCAGGACCTGGACGACGAGGATGTCCGCTGTCATCGCGGCGGGGATGCCGGCGACGGGGACCATGGCCAGCAAGCCCATGGCGCCGCCTTCGAGCGCGCCGGTGGTCCGCCACTTGAGGGTGTTGCGGGTCAGCAGCCGGTCGCAGACCTTGAGGTCCTGCTGCTGCAGTTCGGTGAAACTGCCGATTTCGAGGCCTCGCTTGCGGGCGAGCTTCTCGACATTCTCCGGGTCGTTGAGATCCATGGCCAAGTCGTTGACCAGTTCCAGCAACGCTGCCGCGCCTGCGAGCGCCGGTTGCAGGGCCTTGTCGGCGACCGCGTCGCCTGCGCGACGGATCGGTTCCGTGACTGCATCCGGTACGGCGTCCGTAACCCGTCTCACGGCGTTTCCCGTGACCTCACCGGTGCGAGCGAGGGCGGTGCTTGCCCAGTTCGGCAGACCACGGCGGTTGTTACGGCGCTGCCAGTGCTCGTTGAGCGTGTCCCATACCTGCTCCTCGTACGCGCTCATCGGGGTGGGACCGTCGACGAGTGGGCCGGCGTAACTGCTCATCGAGCTTCTCCATTTCGACTGTGATCGCTGGGTCCACGATGCCCTGACATGTGGGTGTGGTACTGGCAAGTTTCCGAAAAAGGTGGGGATGTGCGGGGAAGACACGGAGAGGCCGTCCCGAGTGGGTTGGCCGCTCGGTCGCCGAGGGCGAACGGGGGCCACCGCGCGCGTCGTCCTCGGTCTGGGCGAGTCCGCCGCAATGGGATACCTCGCCCGTGGAGAACTTCGAGTCCGGTGCGATGTCGTCGTCCCTGGCGGGCGGTCGGCTATTGGCCGACCGCCCGCCCCCGGGCAGCCGCGTCCCCCCACGAGCGCGGCGGCGTGTGCGGCGGCCGGTCAGCCGACCTTGGTCCATTTCTGGCAGCCGGTCGTCTCGAAGTACTCGCCCTTGTTGACCGTCACGCGGCCCTGGCCCTGGAGGTTTTCGTTGGCGATGATCGCGTCGAACTCTCCGGAGGCGTCCTTGGTGCGGGCCCAGTAGCAGTTGTCGACGAAGCCGGTCTTGTCGGGCCCGGCGGTCTTGTAGGTGCCGGCCTGCATATCCTCACCGACGAGGTACTGGCCGTCGCCCTCCACCGTGGTGGCGGCTCCGGGCTTCTTCGTCGGCTTGGGCGTGACCGTGACCTTCTCGGTGACGGTCACGGCGGGCTCAGGCTCATCGCCACCCGGGGCGGCCGCGGTTTTGGTGACGGTGACCGCCGGGGCGGGAGCGGCGGAGCCGTCCGTACCACCGGAGTCGCCGTTGCCGCCGATGCCGACGCCGATCATGAGCGCGACGAACGCGGTCGCGCCGTGGGTGAGCCACGCCTTGCGGCGCGACGGCGCCGGTCTCGCCGGATGCCCGAAGGCGGGCTGTCCGCCACCGGCCGGCGGGAAGGGCGGCACGGCGTTCCCGGGCCCACCCGGCCCACCCGGTGAACTGTTGGTGCCGGGGAACTGCGGGTTGCTGGGCGGAATCGAGGGCGTGTGGCTCATCGCGGTGATCCTCCGGTCGGCGTCGTGGCACTTGGTCACCCAAAGGTGCCTGCCACTCCGCGTTCCAGAATTGAACACCGCTGATAACCCGTATTATCAGGCGGGCTGTGCATGACTCCTCGCGATGGCGGTAGATTGCTGACGCCTGCCCCGCCGAAGAGGGCGGACCGCGCACCGCGAAGGCGAGGACGTCGGCCTCAACGGACCGAGGGGAGAGGGGGAACGCATCCAATGGCGACGCACACGGCCTCGAAGGCGCCCCCCATCCTGCCCGAAACGCCGGCCTGGCGGATCACCTACGCCGAGATCGCCGCCCTCGCCCAGGTCAAGCGTCCGGTCCCCACCACGTGGGCCCGCCGCCACCCCGACTTCCCCGCCCCTGTCGCACACGAGGACGGACGCCCGCTGTTCGACGCCCGTGCCGTCGTCGACTGGCTTGCTTCGACTGGCCGAGGCAACACCGACGCCCGTCGGCTGCGTGCCGAGCTCGCCCTGCACACCCTGGCCGCCTGGCGCACCCCGGCCCTGCCCGCGTCCGTCCTGATCGGCGCGCTGACCTCCCTGCTCTGCCTGCACCAGCAGCTCGACGCGCCCGTGGCCGACGGCCGCCCCTGGGACACCGTCCTGGACCGGGCCGCCGACCTCGACCCCGACGACCGCTTCCTCCTTTCCGAACTGCGCGCGCTGCCCGACCCGGACCGCACCGGCCCGGCCCTCGCCGAACTCGCCGACGAACTGATCGACGCCGCCTACAACCCCGCCGAGGCCTTCGACTGGGTCCTCCAGACCCGCCCCCGCCTCGGCTCCGGCGACCTCGCCGCCGACGAACCCGCCCCGGCCGTGGTCCGCGCCGTCGCCGCCCTCTCCGGTGTCCAGACCCTCGACGAGGGCTCGGTGATTGCCGTCCCGCACGCCCGCACCGGCGACCTCCTGGCCGCTCTCCACGACCACGCCGCCGAGGACTCCGCCCACGTCTACCTGGCCGCCGATCCCGACCCGGCCCGTGCCCGTCTCGTACGACGGCGAATGCTGGTCCGCGGGGTGTACGAGTTCCGGCTCGACGTCGCCGGCGGCGAGGAACTGACCGCCGACGAATGGGGCGACCCGAACCTTCTCGTCTGCGCGCTCCCCTACGAGGCCGCCGAGACCCGCGACCCGAAGACCGTCCTGGACCAGGTCGCCGCCCTCACCGACTACCTCGACACCGGTTCCACCGCCGTCGTCCTCGGCCCCGCCGACGTCCTCACCGGCCCGCTCACCCGGCACAGCGACGCCGACCGCCTGCGCCGCTCCTTCCTGAAGCCCGGCCTCCTCAAGGCCGCGATCAGCCTGCCCGACGGCGCCTACGCCTATCGCCCCGGCTACCGCACGGCGGTCTGGGTCCTCGTCCGCGTCCCCGAGGACCAGCGCACCGGCCTGGTCCTCCTCACCGACTACTCGGCCCAGCCGCTCACCGACCCCGTCCTCGACACCCTCGCCGAGGACCTCGCCATCTGGCGTGCTTCGGGGTGGACGCCCGACCCGCGTCACGAACCGCGCCACGCCGCCATCGTCCTCGGCACCCACCTCGACGACCGCCCCGGCGCCGCGTTCACTCCCCAGCACCGCACGCTCGCGTCCCGCCACACCCGGACGGTCGTCGAACGCCCGGCGGTCATCTCCGACCTGGCACGCCACCTGAGCGACCTTCAGGAGCGTTCGCGTACGGGCGAACTCCGGCTGCCAGCCCAGGCGGAACTGCGCCCCGGGAACCAGCCAGTGCTCCGTACGTCCGTCGCCCGCCTCCTGCGCACCCGACGCCTGCGCCGCCGCCCCGGCCACCGCTTCGCCCCCGAACACCTCACCCCCGAGGGCCACTACCCGGTCCTCACCCCCGAGGAGATCCTGGGCACGGCTCGCATCGGCGGTCGCCGCATGGACCGAGGCATCTTCCTCACGGCTTATGGGCACGCCCAGTTCACCGAACCGGGGGATCTTGTCGTCACCGCCAACCCGCGGTTCGGGGTGTACGTCGACACGGAGGGCGTCTCCCTGGTCGCGGCCCCGGCCCGCATCCTGCGTGTCCATCCCGACGCGGACCCGCCCGTACGACCCCGGGTGCTTGCCGCGCTGCTGCGCGCGGCCGCCGCCGAGCACGCCCGCACCAGCGGCGCCGTGCGCGCGTCCCGCCGTATCGAGGACTTGGTCGTCCCCGACCTGAGCCGCGCCGAGGCCGACCTCTACGAGGTGGTCCTCACCGAGATCGAAAACCGGGCGGCGCTGCTGCGCGAACAGACCGCCGCGATCGACGACCTGACCCGCGTGATGGCGGCCGGCATGGCCGACGGCACGCTCACCATGCAGCACCTCCCGCGCACCACCGCTGATATCGACACCCACTGAAGGAGACGGCTCACCCGATGCCTCCACGCCAGAAGAAGCCCACCGACCAGGCGGAGCTGTTCAGCGCCTCCACCGCCAAGGAGATCCAGGACATCCTCTGGAAGGCGGCCGACAAACTGCGCGGCTCCATCGACGCCGCCCAGTACAAGGAGTTCGTCCTCGGCCTGATCTTCCTGAAGTACGTCTCCGACGCCTTCGACGAGCGCCGCACCGAACTCTCCAAGGAACTCATGGAGGAGGGCATCGCCGAGGACCGCCTCGACGACTTCCTGGAGGACCGCGACGAGTACACCGGCGCGCACGTCTTCTGGGTCCCGGAGACCGCCCGCTGGTCCTGGATCGCCACGCACGCGAAGGCCCAGGGCGTCGGCAAGCTCCTCGACGAGGCGATGGACGCCATCATGCGGGAGAACGCCTCCCTCACGGGTGTCCTCCCCAAGATCTTCAACCAGGACCGCGTCGACCAGAAGCGCCTCGGCGAACTCGTCGACCTCATCAGCGACGCCCGCTTCGGCGGCAGCGGGGACAAGCCGGCGCAGGACCTGCTGGGCGAGGTGTACGAGTACTTCCTCGGCAACTTCGCGCGTGCGGAGGGCAAGCGGGGCGGCGAGTTCTACACGCCGAGTTCTGTTGTCCGGCTGATCGTCGAGATCCTCGAACCGTACGAGGGGCGGGTCTACGACCCGGCGTGCGGTTCGGGCGGCATGTTCGTCCAGGCCAGCAAGTTCATCCAGGCACATCGGGGCCGAGGTCACAAGGCCGACATCGCGGTCTACGGCCAGGAGCTGAACGAGCGCACCTGGCGGCTCGCCAAGATGAACCTGGCCATCCACGGCATCGACGGTAACCTCGCCGCCCGCTGGGGCGACACCTTCGCCGACGACAAGCACGCGGACCTCAAGGCCGACTTCGTGATGGCCAACCCGCCCTTCAACATCAAGGACTGGGCGAGGGACGAGACCGACCCGCGCTGGAAGTACGGGGTCCCGCCGAGGAACAACGCGAACTATGCGTGGCTCCAGCACATGATCTCGAAGCTGGGGGAGAGGGGTACGGCGGGCATCGTTCTGGCCAACGGGTCGATGGGCTCCCAGTCCAGTGGAGAAGGCGAGATCAGGCAGGCGCTGATTGAGGCAGACCTGGTGGCGTGCATGGTGGCGCTGCCTTCGCAGCTCTTCCGCACGACGCAGATCCCGGCGTGCCTGTGGTTCCTGTCCAAAGACAAGACACCCCAAGGCGCCCGGCGGTTGGACGACCGGCGGGGCGAGATCCTGTTCATCGACGCCCGGGGGATGGGCGAGATGGTCGACCGCACGGAACGCGTTTTCGTGGAGACAGACCTGAAGAGGATTACCGATGCCTATCACGCGTGGCGCGGCACGGCGTCGGCCCGGGAGGCTGGGCTGACGTACGAGGACGTGCCGGGCTTCTGCTACTCGGCCGCTCGGGAGAAGGTGCGGGAGCAGGGGTACGTGCTGACGCCGGGGCGGTACGTGGGGGCCGTTGAGGCGGAGGAAGAAGATGCAGAGGCTGTTGCCGAGCGGATCAACAAACTGACCGATGAACTGTACGAGTTGTTCGGCAAGTCGGCGGAGGTAGAGAAGACGGTGCGTGCGCAGTTGGGGAGGGTTGATGTCTGAGTGGGAGCAGGTGCCTCTTGAAACGCTGCTAAGTGCGAGCGTTTCATATGGGATTGTGCAGCCGGGGGTGGGTCAGGAAGTCGGCGTGCCAATCGTACGTGTCAAGGACGTACGGAATGGCAAAGTGGACGTTAGCGACCCCCTTCTTGTGTCATCTGACATTGAATCCAAGTACGTACGGACACGTCTCCGGGGAGGTGAGCTCCTTCTTACGCTGGTTGGCTCCACTGGGCAAGTGGCAGTTGTGCCGCCTCAGCTTGCTGGATGGAACGTAGCTAGAGCAATTGGCGTGTTGCGTCCGCTCCCGATCGTTTCACCTCGGTGGCTTCAATATTTCCTCGAATCTGAAGGTGCGCAACAGTATATCCATGAGCGTCTAAATACGACGGTTCAGGCCACGCTGAATCTCAAGGATGTGCGCCTTCTCCCAGTGGCCCTACCGTCGCAAGAGGAACGTGCAGCAATCGTTGAGGTGCTCGGGGCGCTGGATGACAAGATCGCCTTTAGCGGGCGCATTGCAACCACGGCTGACGAACTGTCCGGCGAACTCTTCCGCTACTCCATGCTTGCGCGTCCGGATAGGTTCATCGAACTTGCCCTGTCAGGAGCCGCAGAATTCATCAATGGTCGCGCATTCACCAAGGGTGCCACCGGAACTGGTCGCATGGTTGTTCGGATCGCGGACATCAATAGTGGTCCCGGAAGCTCCACCGTGTACAACGACATCGAGGTGCCAGACATGCACTTGGCGCGACCTGGTGACGTTCTCTTCGCTTGGTCGGGTTCGTTGATCGTGACCCGTTGGTTCCGCCCCGAGGCGATCATCAACCAACATATCTTCAAGTGCGTTCCCAAGAATGGGTACCCGCACTGGCTCGTGAGTCAGCTTGTACAAAGGAAGATCGACGGGTTCCGCGCTATCGCCGCAGACAAGGCGACCACGATGGGACACATCCAACGTAAACACCTGGATGAGCCCGTCAGCGTGCCCGTCACCGAAGAGCTGGCCTTGCTGGACAGCCAGATCGGTCCTCTCTGGGACAGGGCCTTGCTCGCGGAACGCGAGTCCTTGGCCCTCGCCACCCTCCGCGACACCCTCCTCCCTCAACTGATGTCCGGCCGCCTCCGCGTCAAGGACGCCGAGAAGATTGTCGAGGACGCCACATGACGACGCACCACGACGGAAACGAGCCCGACGACAGAACCCACCGCCGCCCCACCGAAGCCGACTGGGAGCTGCTGGCCCTCGACGAGTTGGCAGAGTTGGCCTGGCTGCCGGCCCCCGGTAACGAGTTCGCGCCCGGGTCCGGGCATCGGAAGTCCTGGGACGACCTGATCCTCTACCCGGAGCTCCAGGAGGCGATCGAGCGCCTGAACCCGGACCTCCCCCCGGACGCCGTCCAGGAGGCCATGGCGGCTGCCGTCACGCCCGGCTCCCAGGACACGTATGAGGAGAACCGGGCCGCTCACCGCCTCCTCACCTCCGGCATACGCTCCGTGACCTACACGGACTCCTTCGGCGCCGAACGCAACCCCACCATCCGCCTCCTCGACCTGGACGACCCGGACGCGAACACCTACCGCGCCCTGAACCAGGTCACGGTGATCGACGGCGACAAGAACCGCCGTTTCGACGTCGTCCTGTACGTCAACGGCCTGCCCCTCGCTGTCGTGGAACTGAAGCGCGCCGGCGACGAGGATGCGACCCTCCAGTCGGCCCACGCCCAAGTGGCGCGGTACGTGCAGGAGTTCCCCACAGCCTTCCGCTACAACACCATCGTTCTGCTCTCTGACGGCATCACCGCGAAGTACGGCACCCCGTTCACCCCGTACGAGCACTTCGCCCCCTGGAACACGGACGAGTTCGGCGCCCGCGTCGACCCGCTGACGGCCGACGGTTTCTCGGAGTCCGGGCAGAACCTGGCGCTGCACGGCCTGTTCATTCAGTCCCGTTTCCTCGAACTGGTCCACTCCTTCATCAACTTCGTCCCGTCGAAGCGGATGAAGCGGATCGCGAAGCCGCACCAGTACCACGCCGTGACCCGCGCTGCCGAGGAGGTCCGCACGGCCTCGGCGAGCAACGGCAAGGCAGGCGTCGTCTGGCACACCCAGGGTTCCGGCAAGTCGGAGGAGATGGTCCTCACCACCACCCTGGTGATGCGGGACCCGGCTCTCCTGAACCCCACCGTCGTGGTCGTCACCGACCGTACGGACCTCGACGACCAGCTCTACTCGACGTTCCAGGAGAGCGAGATCCTCCCGGAGACGCCCAAGCAGGTCGTCACCCGCGCCGAACTCCGGGAGGAGCTCGCGGCGAAGAGGACGGGAGGGATCCTCTTCACGACGCTCCAGAAGTTCGGCAAGACCAAGGAGGAGCGGGAGTCCGGCACCGACCACCCGATGCTCTCCGAACGCCGGAACATCGTCGTGATCGTCGACGAGGCCCACCGCAGCCACTATGACGACCTCAACGGCCTCGCCCGCCACCTGCGCGACGCGCTCCCGCACGCCACGCTGCTCGCCTTCACCGGTACGCCGATCTCGGAGGCGGACCGCAACACCCGCGAGGTGTTCGGCGACTACATCGACGTCTACGACCTCAAGCGGGCCGCCGACGATGGCGCGACTGTGAAGGTCTACCACGAGGGCCGCGTGATCCAGCTCGTCCTGGACCGAGATGTCGACCCGACCACCATCGACGAGGAGGCCGACCGCATCACCGACGGCCTCGACGACACCGAGCGCCGCCGCGTTGAGCAGGCCGTGGCGACGATGAACGCGATGTACGGCGCCCCGGCCCGGATAAGGGACCTCGCGGCCGACCTGGTGGAGCACTGGGAGGCTCGCCGGGGGCGGATGCGGCCGTTCGTCGGAGCCTCCGAGGAGGGCGGGGCGCCCGGCAAGGCGATGGTGGTGTGCGCGACCCGCGAGATCTGCGTACGCGTCTACGACGCGCTGCGGGAGCTGCGGCCCGAGTGGCACAGCGACGAGTTCGAGAAGGGCGCGATGAAGATCGTCTTCTCCTCGAACTCCCGAAAGGACTCGGACGCCCTGCTCGCCCACGCACTGACCGACAGTCGCCGCAAGGCCGTCATCAACCGAGCCAAGGACCCCGACGACGAGCTGGAACTGCTCATCGTCAACAACATGCTGCTGACCGGCTTCGACGCCCCGCCGATCCACACCATGTACCTGGACCGGCCGCTTAAGGGCGCCAACCTGATGCAGGCCCTGGCCCGCGTCAACCGTCGTTTCCGAGGCAAGGAGGACGGCCTCCTCGTCGGTTACGCACCCCTGACCGAGAACCTCCAGAAGGCCATCGCCGAGTACACCGAGGCCGACCAGCGCGACCGCACCCTCGGCCAGGACGTCGAGCGTGCACTGGACGAGCTGCGCAATGAGTACGACGTTCTCACCGGCATCCTGCGCGGCTTCGCCTGGGAGCCTCTGCTCGACAAGCCCGGCCCCAAGGCCTTCGTCGACGCGGCCCTGAAGACGGCCAACTACCTACGCGACCCCCGCACCAAAGGCAACAACCCCGAGCTGCTCGACGACCCGCGCCAGACCCTGGGTCGCCGCTTCCGCGATCACGCCTACCGCCTGGAACGTTTCTGGGCACTGGCGGGCAGCTCGAAGGACGTGGGAAACCGTTTCTCGGACCGGCTGGCGTGGAAGCGGCACATTCAGTTCTTCGTCGAGGTCCGCGCCTACATGGCCAAGCTAGACGCCATGGAGCGCGAGGCGCGTGGCCTGCCGGTCGCCCGCGATGTCGAGCTGTACCTCTCCCAACTGACGTCGTCCGTGGTGGAGACCGGCGGTGTGACGGATCTGTTCGCCGAAGCCGGGCTGGAGACCGCCGACCTCACTCACCTCACCGACGCGCTCGTCGCCCAGCTCCAGCAGAGCGACACCCCGCACCTGGCGGCCGAGGCGCTGCGGCGGCTCGTCGAGCGGAAGATGCGCGAGGTCACCCGGCACAACATCGTCCGGCAGACCACGTTTTCCGAGCGCCTCCAGGACCTGATGGTGCGCTACATGCGCCAGCAGTACACCAGCGCCGAACTCATCGCCAAACTGGTCGAGATGGCCAAGGAGGTTGCCGCCGACGCCCGTCGCGGCGAGAAGTTCGACCCGCCCCTGAACTGGCGCGAACTCGCCTTCTACGACGCGGTCGCCGATCACGGCACGGCCCGTTCCCTCATGGGTGACGAGGTCCTGGCGGGGATCGCTCGCGAACTCGTCACCGAGGTCCGTCGCCAGCTCAAACCCGACTGGATCGCCCGCGAGTCCGTCCGGGCCCGCCTGCGCAGCACCATCAAGCGCCTACTGGCCCGCAACAACTACCCGCCGGACCAGCAGAAGGAGGCCATCGACCTGGTCCTCCGTCAGATGGAACACTTCGCCAACGAATGGTCCGAGAACGGGGTCCCGGAGGACTGAACGTGAGAGCCCTGTCGCACAACCGGAGTGGTCCCACGGACCGCCCCTTACCAGGGGGAATGCTGTGAGTGAGCTCAGCGACCTTGTTGCCAAGCTGGAGCGGCAAGTAAGTGAGGCGGATGAGGCGCGCCAGGTCGCCGACCGTCTTTGGGATGTCTCCGAGGAACTGCTCGACGAGATCCGGCGAATTTCTTCTTCAGTCTCTGAGCTCGGATTCGAGCTAGACGGATACGTCGCGGACTGCGACTACTCGGCTGTGCAACGCGCAACGTACGAGATTCGCGGGGCCACCGACGGCGACCGTCTGCTGCCCGTGCTTCGCCAGGCTCTCCTGCTCCAAGCGCTCCGAGACGGCGCAGCGCTTCCCGATCCGGCAGCGATCGAGACGCTGCCGGAGTTGCCTGCCGAAGAGGTGGCGCATCCGACCCTCACCCTGGAAGAACTGCTGCGTGACTCTCAGCGGGAACTTGAGGAACGAGAGGCGTCCGCACGGCAGATCTGGGGCGACGAAGGTGACGAGGCCGACCTTGAGGATGCCCTCCATGAAGCGCGAACCGATGTCATCCGTGACCGGGCGACCCGCGCGGGGCGGCATCTCATGGAGCTGTGCGAGTACATCGCCGAGGAACTCTGCCCCAGGCTCGTGACCAGCGCCGAGAACGGGAACATCAAGGAAGCGCTTGAGGCACTCGCGGCCATAGATGTTGCCGGCAAGGAGGCGGAACCGGCGTACAAGGTCTATGAAGTGGCGCTCTCGGAGCAGTACGAGAACAGTCCTTACTCGCTGGGCGCTGCGGGCGAAGATCTCATGTTGTTCGAAGGCTGGCTCGGCACCCAGTAGGCCCCGCTCGGGATCAGTACGACAGGTACAACGAGGGCCCTGCCGTCCCGACAGGAAGCGGCAGGGCCCTCAACGGCCGTACGAGCGTCAGACGCGCGGTTCCGACGAGGCCACCCTGACGAACCCCGCCCAGGCCTCAGGAGAGACCGTGACGACGGGGCCGGCGACGGCCTTGGAGTCCCGGACGTGCACAGTTGCCGTACCGGATGCGACTTCCACACAGTCGCCGCCCTCGGCTCCGCTGTAGCTGCTCTTGAACCAGGCGAGGCCGGAGGCGACGGTCGAGGACCCAGCGTTATTCATAGCTCTCCCAGCAACCCTTCGATGAACACCAGTGACTCTCGCGGAGTGAGAGCCTGGGATCGGATAATCCCATAGCGGGCCGCGGCGAGGGCTGCTTGATCCGGGTCGGTCAGAAGAGTGCTGGTTCCTTGGGCCTCGGCGTACACGAATCTCTTGCCGCCCTTCTGCGTGACAACCGTGAACGGCCCGTCCACGCCCGCGCTTTCCTCGCAGCGGAGCGGCATGACCTGGATCTCGACGTTGCGCTTCTGTCCGATCAGGAGGAGTTGCTCCAATTGCCCCTGTAACACCTCCTTGCCGCCGTACCAGCGCCGCAACACCGACTCGTCCATCACGAAACTCAGCAATGGAGCAGGCCGACGATCGAAGATGTCCTGCCGAGCCAGTCGTGCCGCCACCCGCTGCTCGATGGTCTCCTCATCCAGAGGTGGGCGTCGCATCCCCAACAGCGCTCTCATGTACTCCTCGGTCTGAAGGAGCCCCTTGACCACCAGGGTGTCGTAGGCGACCAGCTCAATGGCCTCCTTCTCCAAGGCGGCCATCCCCTGAAAGAACACCGGATACTGAGCCCGCTCCACCTGCTCCTTCCACAGGCACAGCAACCCACCCGCCCCCAGCACCTCGTCGGCCCGCTCGATCGTCCTCGGCGAGGGAATCCGCCGCCCCTGCTCGAACGACGCGACCGTGGACGCCGAGTACCCGATCCGCCGCCCGAACTCCTCGCGCTCCAGCCCCTCCCGTACCCGCAGCGTCTTCATGGTCTGCCCGAACGCGACGACCACGCCCCGCCCGGCCTCCTCCTCCGGCCGCCGCCCGGCTCCGTCGTCGTTCTCCCACCCGTCCCCGAGATTCACGACCGCCGCGCCCACGCCGTTGTTGTCACGCTCCCCGGGAACAGCCTCGGCCCCCGCGCCCTCGCGTTCCGCCATGTCCCTCACCGCCTCCTTGCCCCAACGCCCCCGCACGGGCCGCCGTCACGGCGAGCAGCGCGTACACGCGCGTACACCTCGCGTACAGCCGCTCCCTGTCGCTGCGTCACCACTAGTCACGCTACGCGATCGAGGGCACTGTCGTCGGCGTGACGACGAATCCCGCAGTCCCTGCAAACACCACCGGTGTCACCCAACCAGCCAGTCCCTGCGCTCCCTTGAAGGCGGCCCCGGCCCCGAACCGCACGGCCCTCGCCCCCGCTCCGCCCGACCGCACCTTCGAGATGCGTTTCACCTCCACGCCCCGTGGAGCCCGCCTCGCCCGCCGCCTCGCGGCCGTCCGTCTGGACGCGTGGGGAATCCCGTACGACACCGACCCGCACGACGCGATCGTGCTGATCCTCGCGGAGCTCACCGTGAACGCCGTGCAGCACGGACACGTCCCCGGCCGGGACTTCCACCTCCGCCTGTACGCCACACCCGACGGCCGTACCGTGCGCGTCGAGGTCACCGACACCCGCGCCGAACGCCACCCCCGTCGACCCGGCCACACCCACCGCACATCCGTCCAGGCAGATGACGCAGGTGAGGAGGAAGCCGGCCGCGGGCTGGTCCTGGTGTCGTACCTCGCGACCCGCTGGGACTGGCACCCACGCCCGGACGGTCCGGGCAAGACCGTCTGGGCCGAGTACACCAATTCCGGCGACGAGTGCCAAGTACTCCCATCAACTTGATAACCAGGGTTATCGGATTGATGAAGCTCCAACAGCAGGTCCTCCTCCTACGGTTCCACCGCATCAGCACGGGAACCACAGGAGGCACCACATGGACGCAACAGACACGACCACGGCCGCGCACCCGCACCACGGCAACGCCCTGCCGCTGCCCCAGCTCGTAGAGGCGCGGCTGGCCGGCGACCCGAAGCTCACCGACGGGGTGAAGAGCCGCATCCGCGAGGCCCTCGGCGGCTCCGAAGACGGCGCGGGGGAGTCCCACCCCGTCGCCGGGCCCGTCTACCTGGGGAAGGTCACGGTCACCGGATTCCGCGGCGTCGGCTCTGAGGCGCGGCTCAACCTGCGGCCGAAGCCCGGCGTCACCCTCGTCGTCGGACGCAACGGCTCCGGCAAGTCGAGCATTGCCGAGGCCATCGAGACCCTGTTCACCGGCACCAACGCGCATTGCGCCGAGCAGCGCCCGAACCGCACCGTCCGCTGGCGCAACCTGCACCGGGATGAGCAGACCGCCGTCGAGGCCAAGCTGACCGTCGAGGGCGACCCGTCCCCGAGCACCCTCACCCGCACCTGGACCGGCGACGCCTTCACCGATTCGCAGGCCGTGCTCAGGCGGCCGGGGCACGGCACCGTCCCGCTGGAGCAGGTCGGCTGGGAGCAGGCGACGCGGACCTATCGGCCGTTCCTGTCGTACGTCGACCTCGGCAACCTGATCAACGGCAAGCCCTCCGGGATGTACGACAACATCGCCGCGATCCTCGGACTCGACCACCTCAACGCCGCCGCGCGACGGCTGACGGCCGTGAAGAAGGAACTCGACGCGGCCGTGAACGGCGAGAAGGAGAAGAAGCCGCTGCTCCACGCGGCCCTGGAGGACATCGAGCACGACGACCGGGCGCTCAAGGCCCTTGTGGCGATGGCGGGGATGGAGGGGAAGGGCGGTGGTCCCGACTACGCAGTGCTCGACGCGCTGATCGCCGGTGTGTCCACGGCCGACGAGGGCCGGCTGCGGGAGGCACGGCTGGAGGCCGCCGCGGAGGGTCCCGACCTCGACCGGATCGGCGCGGCCGTCGACGCGCTGCGGCACGCCATCGCCGATGTCGACGACCTGAAGGGGACCGTGGCCGCCGACGCCCACAGCAGGGCCCAGCTGCTCCAGGCAGCCCTGCGGCACAATGACCGCCACGCCGACGACACGGCCTGTCCGGTGTGCGGCACGGAAGAGGTCCTGGGCCGGGAGTGGGCCTCTCGCGCCGAGACGCAGATCGCCGCGCTCCTGCGCGAGGCCGACGCCGTACGCGAGGCCGAGGCCGGCCTGCGGACCGCGATGCGGAATCTGCACGACCTGATCCTCCCGCCGCGAGAGGTCCCGGCCCTGCTCAGCGAGCCGTGGCAGACATGGAGCGAGTGCCGGCGGATCACCGAGCCCGCCGAACTCGCCGAGTGTGCGCTCCAGGCCGCGGTGACCCTGACGGACGCGTGCGAGGCGGTGGCCCGGAAGGCGGGTGAGGAACTGGCGGCCATGGACGAACGCTGGCGTGCGGTCGTCGACCTGCTGGCCGAGTGGACGAGGCTCTCCCGGCAGGTCGCCGCCGAGAAGCCGCGCAGGACGGAGACGAACGCCGCCCTCGGCTGGATCAGGAAGCTGACGACCGAGATCCGCGACCTGCGCGTCGACGCCTTCGCCGAGCACACGCAGCGGATCTGGGAGAAGCTCCGCCGGCAGAGCAGCGTCGACCTGAAGCCCGTCAAGATGCACGGCAGCGAGCGGGCCAACGTGCGCAAGCTGATCATGGACGTCACCGTCGACGACACCGAGGCCCCGGCACTGAGCGTCATGAGCCAGGGCGAACTGCACTCGCTCGCCCTCTCCCTGTTCCTGCCCTGTGCCGCCACGGCCGACAGCCCCTTCGGGTTCGTCGTCATCGACGACCCCGTGCAGTCCATGGACCCGGCGAAGGTCGACGGACTGGCCCAGGTGCTCGACGAACTCGGCCGAGACCGGCAGGTCATCGTCTTCACGCACGACACCCGGCTCCCGCACGCCTTCCGCAGCCAGGGCCTGCCGGTGACCGTGCTGCGGGTGGAGCGCGGCGAGAAGTCCAAGGTGAACGTCACCTCCGAGACCGACCCGGTCAAGGAGGCCATCGACGACGCCATGGCCCTCGCCAGGACCGCCGGCTGCCCCGACACGGCACTGCGCAACGTCCTGCCGTCCCTGTGCCGCGAGGCCCTGGCGATGGCGATCGTCGAGGCGGCCTGGCTCCGCCGGAACCGCACCGGGCAGTCCGCCGACCGTCTGCAGGCCACCATCGACAAGACCGACCGGCTCATCCCGCTCGCGTCCCTCGCCCTCTTCGACGACGGTCTCGTCCACCGCGACGACGACGTCAAGAGCCGTCTGCGTACTCTGTACGGGCCCGAGAGCGCGACCCTGATCCGCCAGTGCCAGCGGGGCGCCCACACCGACGGGTTCCTCCCGTCCGACCCCGTCGCCTTCGTCAGGAAGGTCGAGGACCTCGCCCACCGGATCCGCAAGCAGGAGGGGAACGCCTGATGTCCGCCACCCCCACGAGCGCCAGCACCGTCGCCGGACTCCTCACGACCGCCGACAGCCTCCTCACCGCGGGCCTGGGTGGTCCGCTGACCCCTGGCGGCCGTGCCCGTGGCGCGGCCTACGCCCTGCGAATCGCCCTGGAAGCGGCCGTCGACGCGGTCCTCAGCGCCGAGGAAGCCGGACTCCGCCGGGTCACCATGCGGGCCAAACTGCTCTGTCTGCGCCACTACGCCGGCCCCGACCTGGCCCGCCGCGCCAACGCCCTCTGGAGCGGGCTCAGCACAGGCTGCAAGTACCACCACGACGAGATGGGCCCGAGCCATGCCCAGGTACGCGCGTGGCGGGCCGCCGTCGAGGAGCTCGTCACGGAGCTCGCTGCGGAGGGGCCGGACAAAGGCCCGCAGGAACTGCCGTGACGGCCGATAGGGTTTCGCTCTGTGGAAATCGGATCTTTGGTTGAGCAATGTGACGGCAGTGCCGTACGTCGTGTAGGCACCGTTCGTTCGCTGGACGAGAGGGAAGTGGTCGTCGAGTGGGAGGGCGGTGAGAGCGAGCACCTGCCCGTACCCGTACCGGAATCGGTGAGAACACTCGTCCCGGGAACGATCCGGTACAAGGCCGCCACCGACCTCGCTGCTTTGCAGAGCGACTTCGAGAGTGACCCGGTGAAACTGCTGGTGGAGCTGATTCGTGAACTGCAGAAGCCGGTCACCATCCCCGCACTTCGGGAACACGCGGCGAAGCTCGGCATCGCAGCGCACATGTTCGTCGACGAGTGGGGCCACGTGCGTCAATTGCTTCTGGCGCATCCTCATGTCCGGCCAGCCGGCAGGGGCGGCGTGCGATGGAGCAGCGGCGGAAGTGGGTCCCGTGGTTCTCGTCGGCAGTTGTCCGCTTCCGAGGCGCTGCGAGAGTTGGCCAACAAGCCCCGCATGAAGGCCACCACCAGACAGGTGTTGACCGACGTTGTGTCCGCCGGACTCGATGAGTTGTCGCCGTACGAACTGCTCGCAGCACACGCGCTCGACGTACCCGTGACCGGGTGGCCGCAGCACTGGACGGAGCTCGGTCCCGAGCAAGTGCCCGAAGAGATCCGACTGGTCGCTGTCGAGCACATCACCGAGGTAGCGCGCGCCAGGAGCCGCATTGTTCTTCCCGGCACCGAACCCAGCCTGGCTGCAATAAAGTCCGCAGAAATTCCGTCGTCCCTCGATCTGCCGCCGCTGCTTGTCCCCCTCGTGGCGTTGCCCGCTTCGAGCTCCGCGGCCGACAAGGCAGCCAAGGTGCTTGGTGGCGAGCACGCATGGAACGCCTTGCGCACTGCCATGGGGCATTTCGAGCAGGCGCTGTCCGTGGGTTCCGACCCCAAGGAGGATCAGGAAGAGCGGTTGGCCCCCCTCGCGACCAGGGCCAAGGGACTTCTGAAGACAGTGCTGATGAGGCGGCCCAAGGAGGATGACCTTCCGTGGGTGGACTTCGCCGAGGAGATGGCCTCCCGGGCCTGCGCGTTGCTGGAGGACCCCCGGACCCGCGAGCAGCCGAACGTACTCGTGCGGGAATGGGCTCAGTACGTGGCCGAACATCCGGCCATCCCCGCCGAACTCCGAGAAGCAGCCAGAACTGCCCAGGCCACCGCGGCGACCGACGCCGCCGACGCGGTCGAGGCGGGCAGCACGGGGGAGGGCGAGAGGAGAGAGGAAGGCCGACTCGCCGAGGCCACTGCCGAGGCGCCCACAGCACTTGCGGGGGAGACCAAGTCCAGGGAGGTGGAAGAGGTCGGCGGCGCCGACAGCGCCGCGCCTGGGGACGTCGAGGTCACGGTCGGCGATTCGGACGTCACGAATGACGTCTCTGAGGAGTCACCGGAGGCGACGCACGAGCCCGCGCGGGAACCTCGGGCCGAGATCGCGGCCCTGAACCGCCTGTTGGAGGAGGAGAGGAGTAGCGCCGACGCGGCCCGGGCGGAGCACGACCGGTACACGCCCGGGGGGGGCGCCGCGCTCGGCGGGGCGGGTGAGGGCGCACTAACAGGTGGGCCTCTACTGGGGGGCGGGGGTGAA